>JAQFVO010000289.1 GCA_027942505.1 Endozoicomonas sp.
TCAGTTATTTCTGGTCCTGGTGCGACTGTCCAACAGCCGGGTCTCTCTGCGTTATTGCTACCACCGGCCGTGCTTGATCAGGGCATTGCCCAACGCTCTGTGGCATCTTCTGGTTGTGGACCGGTTCTGCAACAGGCGGCACCATTGCCAGACAGGGCTGGAGCGTACTGTTTTGTCAGTGACTCAACTCAGAAGCAGCGGGTCATTGACCAGTGTCGCCGACTGGGCGAGGTGTGCAGTATCCAGACGGCAGATGATCTGAACACAAACGGCATAGCGCACCAGGTCTGCCTGCTCAATGGTGAGTTGCACAGTGGCTCCGGCCGGCTCTTTACTGATCAGCCGCTGACCTTGATTGTTGACCTGACCCTTATGCCCCCTGTTGAAATTGCCGGCCTGAACGAGCTTCTGCAGCCCACGCCTGCTTTCAATGGTCAGCCGCTCGGAGCCCATGTCAGTTGTGTTTTCCTGATCAATGACGCAATGTTGCGCGGCAACGGCAATCCTGATCTCTGGCGCCGACTCGGTCAAATGAGTGAACTGGTGCTGATTGCTGATGGCGTTGAACCGGTTACCGACGAGCAGCTGCTGGAACGCATAACCACAGGCCATCCCGGCACATCAGTGGTCACCATCGATTTTTCTGCATCCGCTGACTGGCGCAGCCAGCTGTTTGGGACCATCACTGTGAACGAACAGGGGCAACTGGATTTCGCTGCCGGTGCCCTGGCCAATCTGGGTGCAGGCGCCCACCTGGATTTGAAAGAGGCGCCCTGGAATGATGTGCATTTTGTCCACACCCTGGCCAGTGCCGTGCGTGCGGAGGGTTTCCAGGCCAATGGCCAGTGGGTGCCGTTACCGGGCCATATTACCCTGTCGAGGAGTACTGCCTCAGAGCCCGAACTGGCTGCGCTCAAGAGTGAGGTAATCGCCAGTAACTCACTGTTTGATCCGGCCCAACCTTTTGTCTGCCTCAATGCCACCGGTATTGAAAGCCTCAAGGGCGAGCTGAGGGTCAACGGTAACCAGATTATGCGCGTCAACAGGCTGGCGATCTTGCTTGACCAGTGCCAGCAACTGGTCCTGACCGGTGATCTGACCCGCAAGGAGTGGCTGTGGCTGCTGGCGCAACTGCGCACGCTGGCGTGCCTGCCAAAAGTCTTTGTCGATGTATCAGCCCAGTCACTGCTTGGCAGCGGGCGGTGGCAGGTAGCAGATGCCGGGGAAATTAACGTCAGTGGTCAGGCATTTAGCTACGCCGTTAACGCCACTGACTCGCGGGACTCGCTGCAACAGGTTGGTCTGGTCAGCCAGCAGCAGTTTACCTTCACCATGATGTACAGCCCCCTGATGCACTGTCTGATGAACGGGACGCCAGTAACGCTCAGTGGTCTTGAGAACAACCGTGAAGTAGCCGCTATTCTGGAAACACTGCTGCTGCCAGTGCCGTACCTGTTTCTTAACGGACACCGGATATTTTTGCCTCGGATTTGTCTGACGCTGATCCGACCGGCAACCGGGAGTACTGGGTCGCTGCTGTTTGATCACATTTTCGGGTCAACACTCCCGCCGCCGCCAGTGACGTCACAGAATCCGGTATATGGGCTCTTGCAGCAGCTGCCCAGGCCTCACGATCGCAGCTATCCGGATACTCCCCCCTGGAGCACGAGCGACTTTCAACAACGTTTTGAACGCCAGTGTGAGGTAGAGCGCGAGTGTGATGGCGCTCTATGGCAGACGCCATATCATCAGCGCCGGGCTTTGCATTTCCTGCTGGCCAGGTGTTACCGGGGGAGTCCGGAGATTTACAGTTTTATCAAGGCAAAGATTGCCCAATTCTATCCCGATCGTCCAGCAGAAGACCGCGCAGACCGGTCGGGGTTGCGTCAATGGCTGGCAGAGAACCCCGGGGCAGATCGGGCAGCCTTGCGCAAGTCATTCTGGACGCTGGCAAGGCACTGTCCGGTGGCCCTGTATCAGAGCGTTGTGGGGCTGAACCATATTGACAGTGAAACGCTTGACAGGCTCGCCCAATGGTTGATCGGTGCCACAGAACCCTCTGAGCGGCCAGGACTGGCGCAGCAGCTTGGAGTTCTGCTCGCGCCGCAACGGGGCTACTACGACGGAGTGCAGCTGAGTCTGTTGCACGACACTCTGATCGGAGCCAGGGCAATGCTTGAGCCCGGGACCATTATCAGCGAAAAGGTGCACAGGCTTGCGCACACCCTTAACTTGAGCCCTTATGACAGCCACCCGGATCAGGATAAACGGGACTACATAACCTCAAACCTTGCCACATGTTTTGTCGACCAGTTGCCGGCCGACGACCTGTCAGCCACTTTTCTGGCTGGGCAGCGCCACACCAGCGCTCGCCATGCCCGGCGCCTGACACGTCTGGCCGACCGGATTCGGGAGTACCCGATCATATTTATCCAGGGTGAGGCCGGTATCGGCAAAACCTATACCGCTCAGGCGGTTGTGGCCGAGGCAGGCTACGCCCACAGCGAGGTACTCCATCTTGGCCCCGGTCAAACAGCAGAGCTGCTGTACGGTGGACAGCAGCTGGTGGACCATCACAGTGAGTTTGTGCCTGGACCGCTGCTGCGATGGGCTGCCAATCCAACACCGCCTTTACTGGTGCTGGATGAAGCTAATTTGGCACCAGAAGGCCTGTTGTCGCCACTGGCCGGCATGTTCCGGTCAGAGCCTCAGATACACTTCCGGGGGCAGTGCTTTAAATTGACGAAAAATCATCGGATTATCCTGCTCGGTAATCCGGATTACTATCCCGGCCGGCAACTCGATGGTGCGCTGTCAGGGCAGGTTCCAACCCTGATCTACAAACCCATGTCGTCACAGATGCTGGCCAGCGAGGTTATTCTGCCGGGGTTACCGGCCCAGTGGTCCGACGCCCTCAAACAACAGGCCTGCGACCGAATTATTACCCTGTTCAACCACTATCGTGACCTGGCAGAGCTGGTGACACTGAGGGATATCAAGGATGTACTGGCCATTGTGCGTCAGCTGCTGGCTCACCGAAGCAAGGATGCATCAGAGCCACCAACGCCTGCCCAGGTCAGTGCCCTGGTTCGCCGGGCCTTTACCGACGGTCTTGCTGCTGGCATTGCCCCTGAGCAGCAGCATCGGCTAAGAACCCTGAACATCTGGTACCAGGGCCTGTTTAGTGAAGATGCAACAATATTGAAGCCGGTGGACCGTGACTTCGAGACCTTCCTGAAACAACTTCAAGTCAGCAATCGGGATGGGGATTTTACCCCGCCGGCCATTCGCCGTCTGGCTTATTGCTACTGGCAGGCGCTGGATAAGGATGATCATGGGCGCAGGGCTGTGCTGGTGGCAGGCCCCGCCGGCTGGGGCAAGGATTTTGTCCTGGATCGGGCGGTGCGTATGTGGCAACAGCTAGAGAAAAAACGCTCCCAGGCGTTTGTGCATGTCAATGCCAGTCCGAAACAGTGGGACGTGCTGGTAACAAAAATCAAACAGGCCATGAGCCTTGGGCAGTGGATTGGTGTCAGTGAGCTTAACACCATTCCCGGTCACCTGGTCGAAGAGTTGTTCAACGAGGCGTTAACTGGTGAGGCAGCGTCCGGTTTTCGTCTGTTTGCCACCGTTAACCCGAACGCCTTCGAGGGCCGCGAAGTACTGAGTCCGGCCCTGAAAAACCGCTGTACTCAGGTTCGGCTGGATGCCCTGGGCAGAGATGACCTGCAAAAGATGGTGGCACGCCTGCCCAATATACCCCATGAATTACCCGGCTGGCTGGCCAGCCATTTTGACCGCCTCAATGACGCGCTGGCCGCTGATCACAGTCCGATTCAGCTGGCGCTTGATGATCTGTTCAGCAGTGCCCGGCATCTCACCGGATGCCCGCGGCAACAGTGGTGGCAGGTCTGGCAACAGCATCTATCGCTGCCGTTTCGTGCCTTGAGCAGTTCTCTGCCACCCGAGAGGCAGAGCCAGGGCGATGAACCCCGCCGTCTGGCCATCGAAGAGATTGCCAACCGAGTTCCCGGACTGTCAGCACCAGTCAGCGTCACTCTTGGTGCCATCTCCCGGGCCAGCGCCCAGGGCATCACGGTGCCAGCCAAAGCTACTGATGATGAGGTGGAGGCTCTGGTTCGCAAAGTTGAGCGGTGTCGCTGCAATAACCAGCGTAGCGGTAACCCTGTTGACAATAGTCAACCTGAGAAGACAACGGTGTTTACCTTCGGGGACATCCTTGGCATCAGCCATCTTGCCGTGACCCGCTATTTTCCCCAGAGTCCATACAGTGAAGATTACTACCGGCTGCGCCTGCTTGAGACACGTCTTGATGAGGATGGAGAGTTGCGAAGCACGCTCATTCGTTGGCAGGATGGCCCGGTTACCCCGTTTAATCAGGCAATACCCTGGCGCACGCAACTCAGGGAAGATGAACTGCCCGGTAAGGTATCACTCGAGCTGCACAACGACTGGCAGCCGCTGCCCGGATTATCACCTGCAGACCAGCTGCGTGCTCTGCAAACTACGCCCAGGGTGGCGGTTTCTCTGGCCAGAAGTGAAACAACCGGGCAGCTGCTGATCCGCCAACAGCAAGGGGTGCGGGTATCCGTGGCGATCGATTTTATTATTGCCCCGAAGGGGGATTATTTTCTCACCATGCGCTCCGGGCAGCTGATACATATTGATCAAAGCCTTTGCAACTCCAGGTTGATGGTGCTGTTAAACAACAAGGTATTTTCTCCGGGTACCCCTTACGACGAGCTGCGCGCCATCAATGGGATTGCCTGGTATCCCTACCGGTTGAGCGCCCTGGTCAGATGGCTTGATACCTTCTCAGATGATGAGAATATTACCGGACAGGGCGATCAACTTCTGCTCGATATGCTCAGGAAGAAGCAGGGTGTTTCTCGACACAAGGCCATGATTTTCCAGATACTGTGTCACTATTGGGGTATCCCGGCCCGACAGGTACTCAATGACTCACACCAGTTTGTTGAAGTTAGCCCTGACAGGGGCAGAACCTGGAAACAGTACCAGATCGGCGGAGAACTTAGCCGGCGTGTCAGTGTCACCGAGCCAGACTGGGGAGGCTACCAGCAATCGGCTACTTCTTCACTTGTGCCAGTGTCTGAAAGAGATGGCAGTGACGCCAATTCTGGTAAACTTTCCAGGGAACTCGAATCAATCCTGCCACTCTTACTGTTCAAAAACGTGACGCCGGGCGCCAAGGTTGAGTTAAGCAAGCGGGTTAAATCGTACCTGAGTAAGCTCAACAATGTTCTCCAGAAGCGTTGCTCACCAAATCTGCCGAAGTGCTGGGAGATGTTTTTGTCGCCGGGCTTTTTCAGCTACTTCAAAGATGATGTGAAAAGCTGGAGCAAAATTATTCTGACCAACGTCTGGAGCCTGGCGAACAATCGCGATCTCAAAGTGAGTTCCTTTACCAACCGGCACAATACACTTATCGCACTACTCGATCTTACTCCGAGGGAGCTGATCAATGAAGAGTACCTGAATTGGCTTTGTCATCTTTGTGAGTCCGGGCCTAATATTTTTCAATATTTCCTGCTCGGTGTGTTGCAGAAACTGTGCAGTAACTATTACTGTTCGGGAGCATTAAAAAAGAGAGTTTCCCAGCTTCAAGCATCGTTTACGTTGCATTCCCAGCCGCTGAGGTCGGATGAGAGTTATCAGGACCTGTCACCCATATGCCGGCCACTGGTAAATAAACTTGCCAAGAGCCGCCATCTCTGGGATCGAGTGACGCAGCGGACAGTTCGACAATGTTTTCATCATCAACCCCGGGAGGGGAGCACTTTTGTGCCGGAAAGATTGTTGTCAAGGCAGCCGCCATTTTCATCAACGACAGTGCATAAAACAAGCAAACCAATCATTTTTGACTTTAGCGCTTTCGATCAGTGCGTAATGACAACTAAAATCGAGGAACAGCTTTCCCTTGGAATAAAGCCGCACATCGGGTCAGCGTTATTGGATAAAGGTTTCGAGTCACCGGCTAACTGGCTGTTCTTGTTCTGGCTTGCTGATCACAGCGATGGCGTGCAGATCTGGCTCGGAGATCAATATGAACAATACGCAATGGGGCTGTTGCCAACCGTACATGACCATCTGATTACCAAAGATAATATAATGGACGTTAAGTTATTGTTACCTCTTGAGCATCTCAAAAGGCTTGTTGATCAACCAACACATTCACGCTACCTGGATTATATTGGCGGATATAAACCAAAGAATATGCTGTCAGAATTACCTCCTGATCAGATTAGAAAATATTTTAATCAACCGGGAGCAGTGGTTGTTCAAAGTGGTGAGCTTGTGGCACTATTGGATGAGTTTCTGGGTATTATTGCCGAATAATTGTTGGCCGATCCGGAGGGTTGGCCAACAATTTCTGGCCAGGGAGATGGTTGTGTTTGCCTGTTCTCAGGCCGGACATTACCCCCATTATCAATGGCTTTCGGATGGAATCACAAAGGACACAAATATTCATGACTGACAAACCATCGTCAAGAACATTTGTGTCCTTCGTGGTTCCATCTTTAACTTCCCGAAGCGGAGAGCAGGCGATTAATCTCAACCCAAGTTTGCCAGTTTACTGCTGTGAGTTAGCATCCTGCCATTGCTTATTAATAGCTTCGTAGTTATCCAGTGGCATAATCGCTTTGCAGATGGTAAAGCTATCGAATGCATCAGGTACGTAACTGCAAGAGTCGTCAAGGGACGTAATCGCCCTGTATTGATTATTGAAGTACACACCTTTTACTTCGGTTTCGATAAGGAATTTCAGCAGTTGAATCTGGCGTTCGGAAAGTCGACCAATATTGGGCAGGATTAAGTCTTGTTGTTTGCCTGGCAGTTTGCCTGCTTTAAGATACAATGATAGTCTTTCTACGTTTGTTTTTACTGCGGTTCTTTTGGCAAGATTCTTGATTTCTGGCTGAAGCCTGGCGAAAAGAGCTTGTGCCTGAAGAGTATTGTATATATTTACCGTCTTCTCTTGCACCTGCCCATTAAAAATACCTACGACCTTACCGCCTTTACAGCCTAAATAAGGTTTTCCCTTTGAGAACTCCACTTGGTATTGGTCAGTTTCCAGTTTCTGTACGATAACAGGCGTATTGCTGGATAGTAGGGCATCAATTGAATCCATTTGAGCGTTCCATGAAATAGAAGAAGTATTGGTTAATTATCATTGAACAGTGGTGGAGAAACGATATGCTTAAGTTGAAAGCGGGTCATTAACAAACTGGTCAGTTTTTCTGACAATGTATCAGGTTTTTATCAATATAGTTGTCGTATAAAAACGAATTGAATAGTTCAGAAAAAGCTTATCTTCGCGTGATGTTTCTCAGCTCATCAATTGATAGGTTCTCCCTGCTGTCTGGGTTGTCGATAGTTCGTGAAATATGTTTTATCCTGACGATCTTGATAATGAAATTAAAGAACTGGAGTGGTCGAAGATTATTTCAGTTGCAGGCAGC
>JAQFVO010000925.1 GCA_027942505.1 Endozoicomonas sp.
TGACTTTGCTGCATAGTGCGAGCTTTAGGTAACTCACCGTGCAGCCATGTGTTGACCGATTGCTGGTAAAGATAATCCTGTTTGCTGTTTTCAGACCACTGCGCCAGCGGCTCCCAGACCAGAAAGTAAATCCCGAACACGAGCAGAGCACCAATCAGCACCAGCAGAGCCTTCTGGTCTCTGGCTGAACGCATTGCGTACCACGCTTTACCCTGCTGCCAGTAGGGATTATCTGTCAGCAGGCGATTCAGTTTTTGCATGGGCTTTCAATTACCTCCTGATACTGACCCTGGCAATCACTCCCGATTCGCCTTGGTTGGCACTATCGAGCTTACCCTGCAAACCGACGGTGGCCAGTTGTTCGACAAATTTGTTAACGTCAGCCAGTTCATCGGTGGCAAATTCATATACCAGCTGGCCTGAGGTATTGTTAAATTCCAGAGTTCTTGCCCGTGTCTGACTGGCAACCTTGGAAAGTGCCTGCAGCATTGGCAGAACAGGTGTTTTTGCCGTGGGTTGCTCAAGGCTTCGAAAACGGTTTTCCAGCACTTGCTTCACATTAAAAGACATTTGTTGTCTGGCTTTAGCCTGTTGGGCTTGGCGATCATTGGGGAAGATCGAGAGGTAGCTTGTTAAAGAGTCTTGCCAAAGGGTTGCTGCACGCTGCTGGTAAACAATACCCTGTGCAATCATCACGCCCAGCTCAAGCAGGAGCCAGCAGCTAACTGCCGTGGCCAGGGGCCACCAGCGGCGAATAAATCGCCCTGTTCTGCGTGGGCACCGATAGGCACCCTGCCGAAAATCGAGCAGCTGATAAGGCTTGGTCGTGAAGTATCCCTGGACAAATAATTCAAACACTGCCCCCACAAGCAGCTTTTTATCGACGATCCATCCCTGCTCACAGAGCATATTGGCCACATCATCAACTTTGTCGGCCGGGAGTGCCAAACTGCTGTCAGAGTAGATCAACTTGACCCGGGACGGTTGATTGGCCTGAGCTTCTGCTACCACGGTGTCTGGTGTTGCCTGATCAATAGATTGACCAGAAAACAGGACTGGAAGTGCCTGGAAATTCAGGGTAACAGCCTCACGCCCCGGTGATGTCAATATCACTTCATCGTGATCCAGCAGTAGTGAGGTGCCGTTCGGTTCTGATGGCAAAAACTGAGTTTCAGCAACCACCCTGGTCAGGGGTAACTGGTGCTGTTCAAACAGGGCCAACAGTGTCTGCAAGAGCTCGTGTCCTATGGCCGCGATGCTCACTTGCAGATCAGCACTGGGTACGCCATGGACAATGTGCATGCTTTCCAGATCCTGCGCCAGCTCTTCTTCCACCAGGTAGGGAAGTGCCGTTGCCAGGTGCTTTTTCTGGCCAGAATTGATCGTCAGGCGCCGGTAAAAGCACAACGCGCCACTTACCAGGAGAACGATTTCCTCAGGTGGATGGTCGTCGGCCAACGCAGCGTTAATCTCATCAATGGCTGTCAGATGCAACTCGTCGATCAATGTGCCTGCCGATGTGTATTTCCCCCACTGCACCAGTGTATTCCCGTCAACAGTGCTGCTCGCAGGAATTCGAATCATTAGCACGGTTTTCATGTCATTATCAGACCTCAGGACGGTTATAGGCCTGTGCTGACCCAATCTCTCTGGCTACCACTTCAACTCGCCCGTCTCGATTTCGATGAAACAGAGTTCTCAGCAAAAAGGTTGTGTCCCGGTAGGTAGCTTTGATCCGGGCGCTGAAAAACCGACTGTTAAAAGCCAGCAAGTCGCCTTTTCGCAGTCTTTCATTAAGCAGCGATTCTTTACCAGATAAAGCGACCATTCGGCGCAGTTCTTCAATATTGGCCAGTCCATTATCGCCCAGGCTGTTTTTAATCATCAGGGCATCGGCATCAGTAAGATTTTTATGCAACGCGCGGATGAGCTCCGTCGAGGCAGTATTGATATTCATTTTTGACCATGCCGGTATAACCGTAATAAACGGTTGCAGCTTGGCAATATCCTCTCTGGTAACCCCGTTCACCAGCATTAACTCAGACACAGATACCATTTCCTTCTGCCCAGACAGGTGCTCTGGCCCGGAGCCTGACAGGTCCTGACGAAGCCAGCGTTGAATATTGTCAGCCAGTTGTGGATTGATGTATTGGCTGGCCAGCAGATTTTCAAACATCGACAAATAAGGTGAGTCGTCTTCCGTTTTACTTCCGGACGGCTTTGTCAGCAGCCAGTTGATATTGAAGCGACCTTGTTCGTCCTCAACCGCTAATTCAATACTCCCCTGCTCCACATCGTAACCGGTGGTATCCACATGCCATTGCTCTGAGGTGTGATCCACCATGCGCTGCTTTTTTTGATCTTGCAGGAAGTCGTCTTCCAGCAGCCAGGCAGCATACTGCTCAGCGCCCAGGGCGTATTGTTTCGCCTGAATTCTCTCCAGGTAGCGGGAATTTTTTTCGGTGTGTAAGCAGAGATTAGTGATAATTTCTGAAGCCACAGAGCTGATCAAAAGAAAAATGAGCAACACATAAAGCAGGGCTATGCCCTGCTGACCTGGTCTGCGGATCAAGCTGGATTTAGTCGCCATTGCGCTTCTCTCCATTGCCCGGATGACGCTGGTCCGGTTTGGCCCGGTTAGCATCCCTACTGTTGTTGGCAGCAGGTGTGTAACTGGACAAAGGAACTATCGTGACCATTGGACCCATCTTTTCATGCACAATGGTTAACTCCACAGCAAGAGGCAACCGGGTGAGGCCGTTTTGATCACCCGCCAATGGTGAGTGAGGCCAGCGCGTAAGCCAGCGTTTGTCCTGGTCAAGCAAACGAACGTTGACACTGCTGACCTCAGTCATCAGCAGCTGGCGAATGCGTGGAGTCGTGGAAATCCTGTCCAGCGTCGACCAGTAGTATCGAATCAGCTCACTTCCTTCGTGAGCGTATGCCACTCGCTGGAGGTTGCTACGCTCAGCCTGAAGTGGGTTTTGCCAACCGGAACGGGTAAATTCCATAAGCATCGTGCCGCTGCCTGGTACTTGCACAGCGGGCCGCTGCACAATCTCATCAGTGATCGGTCGGCCTGAAATCTGCAGCAGATCTTGTTCCACTACTATTTCTGCCCTCTGCTGTTTATCGAGCTTATGCAGTATTGACTGAGTAACCTCATGGGCGCTGGTAACTGAGGTGAGCAGTTTGTATGCGGCAGTACTGATCATGCTGAACAAAACAATGGCTACCATCAACTCAAGCAACGTGAAGCCCCGGGCAGTGGCGTAGTTTTGTCTGGCAACAACGTCATTGAAGGCCGGCATTACTATTTTGGCCTCCTTAACCAGGTTGTCAGTCTTGCCAGGGGCACTGCGTTTTTTGCTGGTTCAGACTCCCCTGAAAACACCTCAACTTGTACTTTGCGAAAATCAGGCGAACCAGCCGTTGCCGAAATTTCCCGGACATACCACTGATAACCTGCATAACTTTCTACCTTGGGCCGGGCCGCGTGGCCGCTCCAGCGCTCTTCACTGTGCAGGGTATTGAGGTAGTGGTCGGCAATTTGTGCGGCCAGTATTTTTTCCTGCAAGTAACGGGTCTGACGGATGCTGTTACCGTCTGAGAGGATCAGCATGGACGCCGCCAGGGCAAATACCGCCAGCGCCACCATAATTTCCAACAAAGTAAAACCGTTAACGCCCTTATGCATCATTCCCTGACTCGCTCAATATCTGCCAGCCCATCCGTGGTCAGGTAGAGTGACTGTTTTTGATCTGCCAGTATGTGCAGTCGAAATGGTGTCACCTGATAATCAGTCAGGAACACCACTGCCGGTACCTGCTCGTCTCCCTCAGCCAGCATGCTCTCCTCCAGAGACTCCAGAGTCAACGCCAACCCATCAGGCAATCTGCGCGACTGAAAAGGAGGTTTTTCAAGAGCTACCCACTGCTGAGTCTCTGCCTGCAGTTGCCACCAGCGGTAAGTATTCTGCCCATCAATAGAAAAACCAAAGACGCGGTTTTCTATCAACGCCTTGTCCCGTACCTGGACAAACAGCGCCAATAGATGGTTCGCTTCTTTTTGCACCCGGTGATGAACGCTGCCGGTGATCGGGCTGAGCAGAGTAATACCGAGCAGCACGCCGATGATGACGACCACCACCAGCAGTTCGATCAAGGTAAAGCCCCGCTCCTTCGCCCCCATAATCAATATCAGTTATCCCAGTTACCAATTTCAGCATCCTGACCCTCTCCCCCCTCACGCCCGTTTGCACCGAGCGAGAACAGGTCAAACTTGCCGTGCTTACCAGGTTGTAGATACATATAAGGGTTGCCCCACGGATCAACGGGGATTTTTTTCAAATACCCTTCAGGGTTCCAGTTTTTCGCTTCCGGGGGCGAAGAGGGCTGCCTGACCAAAGCCTCAAGCCCCTGGTCGAGAGTTGGGTAAAAACCATTATCCAACCGAAACAGTTCGAGGGCCTGAGAGATGGTTTCAATATCAGACCGCGCCACAGTGCCCTTGGCCTGATCGGGCCGGGAAAGAATTTTGGGGGCAACCATGGCGGCCAATATACCCAGAATAACCACCACGACCATTATCTCGATCAAGGTAAATCCACCCTCTGAGTACTTCCGTCGTAAAAGCCTTTTTTTTATCATGTCAGCCAACCTCGGTTTTCTCTGGTGTTTGACTTTTGTTTCACTGATTCAAGCTGGTTTTTCTGTGCAATTAACTTAACAGCTGGTTCATATTGAGAATGGGCAGCAAGATGGCCAGCACAATAAGCATGACAACGCCCCCCATAAACACCAGCATCAGTGGCTCAAGAAGCCCAAGCATTATGGTTATTCGTCCTTCCAGTTCCATCTGCTGATTCTGCGCCGTGCGCTCAAGCATCTGATCCAGTTCGCCTGTAGCCTCACCACTGGCAATCATATGCAGCATCAGTGGTGGAAAGTAGCCGGTTTCGGCCAAGGCCCAGTTGAGACTACTGCCTTCACTGACCCGTTTGGCCGACTCCTGGACGGCAAGCCTGATGGCGTCATTACTGACCACCTGTGCCGCAATCACCAGCGCCTCCACCAAAGAGACACCGCTGCGAGTCAGAATACTGAGCGTACTGGCAAAACGAGCAGCATTGGCCGTACGTACAAAACGCCCGATAACAGGGAGTTTTAACAGTGTTTGATGCCAGACAAGGCGAATCGCCTCTTTTTGCAACAGGTAGCGCAGTGACACTATTAACACAACGAATGTCCCAAGGAGTACCGGCCACCAAATCTGAAAGCCGGTGCTGGCGCTGATCAGCAATTCTGTAATAAGTGGCAGCTCCTGGCCGGAGTCAAGAAAAACCTTGACCACATCTGGCACAACAAACCCCAGAAGAAAGCCAACAATACCAACAGACGCTACCATCAGAATGATTGGATAAACCAAGGCCTGTTGTACTTTCTGCCCTGAGCGCATTCGGGCCTCAGTGTAGTCAGCCAGACGGTCCAGCACACGATCCAGGTAACCGGAGTGTTCTCCTGCAGCGACGGTGGCCCGGTACATGGGCGGAAAAACGTCGCCAAAAGCCTCAAGACTCTTGGCCAGGGTATAGCCTTCAAGCACACGGGAACGAACAGCCAACAACAGATTCTTGATCCTGCGCTTCTCCTGCTGGGCTGCGACAGCATTCAACGCCTCCTCAACAGGCATAGCTGCCTGAATCAGGGTAGCCAGTTGCCGTGTCACTGTGGCCAGCTCAATGGCTGACATGCCACGGCGAAGCCACAGTTTTTTGCCAGCCGTATCCGAGCGCCTGCGATCAGCCAGGGAACTGACGGACAGCGGCGTCCACTGTTTGTCGCGCAACATCTGGCGCACCTGACGGCCGCTGTCGGCTTCCAGGGTGCCTTTATGCTGCTTGCCCTGATGATCCAGGGCAGTGAATTCAAAGGCCGCCATAGTGTGGGTTCTCTAATGGCATTGATCAGTCCTTCTGAGTCACTCGAAGCACTTCTTCCAGAGTAGTTACCCCGGCCAGTACTTTTTTGCTGCCATCGTCACGGATACCGGGAGTGTACTGACGTACACAGTCAGTTATCTCCTGCTCCCCCTTGAGTTCGTGAATCATTCGTCTTACCTGCTCATCAATAACAACAATTTCATAAATGCCGGTCCGGCCGCGATAACCGGTAAAATTACAGTTGCTGCACCCCTTGGCATGATAGAGAGTTACACCTTCGCAAGAGCTGAGGCCCAACTGCTGACACTCAGCCTGATCTGGTGAATAGGGGGATTTGCAGTCACTGCACAACACTCGTACCAGGCGCTGGGCAACAACACCCAGTAAACTCGAAGCCAGCAAAAAAGGTTCAATTCCCATATCCTGCAGACGGGTCAGCGCACCGACGGCCGTGTTGGTGTGCAGCGTTGACAGCACCAGATGCCCGGTCAAACTTGCTTGCACGGCAATTTCGGCGGTTTCCCGATCACGGATCTCCCCCACCATGACCACATCCGGGTCCTGCCGCAAAATAGCTCTCAGCCCCCTGGCAAAGGTCATCTCCACTTTGGTATTTACCTGGGTCTGGCCGATGCCTTCAAGATGGTACTCAATAGGGTCCTCAACCGTGAGAATGTTGCGGGTCTTGTCATTGAGCAGAGTGAGACTGGCGTAAAGAGAGGTGGTTTTACCAGACCCAGTGGGGCCGGTAACCAGGATAATGCCGTAGGGTCTGTTGAGCAGGTCATTTATCAAAGCATGGTTCTGCCTGGTCATCCCTAAATGGTTGAGTTCCAGACGTCCTGCGGCTTTATCCAGCAAGCGTAATACCACCCGCTCACCATTACTGGAAGGCAGTGTGGAAACCCGCACATCCACTTCTTTACCAGCCACACGCAGGGAAATACGACCGTCCTGAGGGATTCGTTTCTCGGCGATATCCAACCTTGCCATCACCTTGATGCGCGATACCAGCAGCGCCGCAATGGTTCTTTGCAGGGACAGTATCTCCCGCAATACCCCATCAACCCGAATTCGCACCACCAACGTGGACTCAAAGGTTTCAATATGAACATCGGAGGCACCTTCTTTGATGGCTTCACTCAGCAGCGCATTGATCAGACGGATGACCGGTGCATCATCACTTTGCTCCAGCAGGTCTTCTGTGACCGGAACAGCATCAGCCAGGCTGGTAAGGTCCAGATGATCGCCAATGCCGGCAGCGTCGTGCAGTGCTTCAGAGCTGTCGTTGTGATAGCAGTGAGCAAGCACCTCTGAGAGTTTATCGGTGCTGACTTTCTGGTAGCGCGGAAACTGGCCGCAAAAACGGCCGACTTCAGCCAGCAGGTGTGCAGAGGGAGTGAGGTGAAAGTAGAGCGTGACAACGCCATCAGCCGCCTCACTGAGAACCACACCATGCTTTTTGGCAAAGGAAAAAGGCAGCTTTGGAATAACGTTGATTGCTTGAGCGAAATCCCCCCCGGAATTTTCACCAGCATTAAATAAAGACACTAGTACCGACCGCTCCTTAAACAACGAATTTCTTTAATAAATGTGACTCTTATGCTTTTATTTAAATTAAAGAATAGCCCAATAATTCAAGCCGTTAATTCTTAAAGAGATGGCCCATGAAAAAAGTGGAACCCTCCACACGTCCAGAATTATTCACTCGTCTGCACACCCTGATAACAGATACCCGGCAGCGGGCTCAGAACTACCAGCCCCTGGCTGCGGTTGCTGTGGCTCTGGCAGCAGTGCTAAGTATTGCTTTTCAGTCTGTTGGTTTTTATAGAACCATCAATCCCAGCGTAATCGACTCTGTCAATCAATCGGGTGAAAACATAATTAACAATGTGCAAATCAGCCCTGAAGATTTTCAATTGCTGTTTGGCTTTAATGACACTAAAACGACCAATAGCAGTCAAGAGATTCCTCTGACCAAAATGAACCTTATTCTCCGGGGTGCACTCTCGGGCATTGATGATAAAGAATATGCCAGCGCCATTATTCAGACAGCCAATCAGGACAAACTGTATGAAGTTGGAGACGCCCTGCCTGGCGGCGCATTTTTACACAAAGTCTACTCGGATCATATCGTCATAAAACGGGGCAATCGTCTTGAGAAACTATACTTTCCTGAAACTGCCCGGGACGCTACAACATTACTTGAGTATCAGCCCGCCCTACAGGCATCTGCTGAGTCTCCGGATCCGAGCAACCACAACTCTCCCGATGACGTATCCCTGGAACAGCGCATGCAGGACCTCAGGGTTCGGCTCCAGGAAGCCAGTCGGGAACTGTAATTACAACAACGACAATCCGCTTTAATTGATGGGTCTGATATGAACACCAGAGTGTCACCCTTTTTGCCATCCCTGTTTTCCGTTAACACCATGGTTGCCTTTTTACTGATGGCTCATCTGTCTACTCACGCCGCTGATCCCAATTTGTCACCTGCCAATAATTCGTCATCTGTGCCCGGCAGTCAGCTCTGGACGCTGAATCAACAAAATGCTGATATCCGTGAATTTATTACCCAGGTTGCCAAAATCACCGGCGAAACGTTCGTCATCGACCCACGCATAAAAAGTGGTAATACGGTAACAGTTATCTCCAGCAAACCGCTCAATCGGGATGAAGTTTACGATGTTTTTCTGGAAGTCCTCTCTGCCAATGGCTACACCGTGATCCCCAAAGCTGGTGGCCACATCATCAATGTTGTTCCTAACACCACCGCAAAAACCAGCAGCCCAAGCGAGGACAGCAAGCCCCTAGACGGGGTGATGACGACCAGAGTTCTGGAGCTGCACAGTGTCTCTGCCGTTGAGGTGATTCCAATTATCCGCCCACTGATTGCCCAGTTCGGTCATGCTGCTGCCTCAGCCTCCAGCAATGCGGTGATTGTCAGTGACCTTGCGGATAATGTTGACCGCATTGCCAAATTGGTCCAGGAGCTTGATGATGCAGGTAACAATGATTACGAGGTGGTGCAACTGAAACACGCCTGGGTTGGTGATGTGGCAAAAATCATCTCCGACACCCTGATCACGGCCAAAGGGCAACTGCCCAGTGGCTTGCAGGTGATTGCCGATGAGCGCAGCAACCGCCTCGTGGTCAAGGGCAACGCCAGCAAACGGGCACGGGTCAGGAAACTGGCTGACACACTGGATAAAGAAGGTATCCGAAAATCAACCACCAAAGTGATGTTCCTGAGCTTTGCCGATGCCAGTAATATTGCCGAGATTCTCTCAGAAGCATCCGGAATCATTCAAAGCAGCCAAAGCAGCACGACACCCCCTCCTTCCTCCCCGTCTGCAACACCGGCACCAGGCAACCAGGCCCGGGCTGGCACCAAATCAGGTATAAAAAGCTACCCGGCGGTCACATCCTCATTCGTCAAAGCCGACACAACGCAAAATGCCCTGATTATGATTGCTAACCCCGAAACCTTGCAGGAGATGGAGAAAATTGTCCGTCAACTTGATGTACCCCGGGCCCAGGTACTGCTCGAAGCGGTGATTGTCGAAGTGTCAGGAGGCATAAACGATGCCCTTGGTATTCAGTGGGGGATTGATGGTACCAAAACTATTCGTGATTCAGCGGCCGCCAACCTGAGCAGCGTGACCGGCAAGATATGGAACAATGCCAATATAGCGTTGGGTTCAATCGCACTGCGTGCTGATAACTTTGGAGTTCTTGTTGGGGCGCTCAGTTCGCACTCGAATAACAATATCTTATCCACGCCCAGCATGCTGACGCTGGATAATGAAGAGGCCGAGCTGATTATTGGCAAAAATATTCCTATCACCACCGGCTCGTACCAGACATCCTCCGGTGGTGCGAGCAATAACCCATTTACCACCACCGAGCGCAAAGACGTTGGCCTGAAGCTGAAAATAACTCCACACATCAATGAAGGTAACAGTCTGCGATTAATGCTCGAACAGGAAGTATCCTCCCTTGATGTCAGTACCAGCAAAGACATACTCGGTGAAAACAGTGGTGACCTGCTGTTTAATACCCGCAGCCTGAAAACAGCAGTACTGGTGGACGATGGACAAACTGTAGTCATTGGTGGTCTGATCGAAGATGTCCGGTCAAAAAGCCGGAAAAAGGTGCCGCTGCTCGGTGACATTCCAATTATTGGCAATCTTTTTCGTTACAATCAAAAAGGCGATGAAAAGAAGAACCTGATGTTGTTTATCCGACCGACCATCATGCGCAACTCTGAGACACTGGTGAAAGCAACACAGGACCGCTACACCAAGCTCAAACTGATCGATGGTGTCAGCCGTTCCATCGACTTGCCTGACCGACCTGAACACCTGTTCGAAACACCTGCTTTCGACTTGAGAACGCCGTAGATTCACTTTCAGAGCAGGATAGACAGAATGAAACTGAAACCGAACAGGACAAAAAATCGCCCCGTCAGCGGTGGCAGACGCTCTCTGTCCACCTCGTCACAGTGATCACCGAGCAGCTTTAGCGGAGCAACTATAAAAGGCAGCGCCAACAACAGGTAGAAAGGGTTACTCAAAATCCCGAACAGATACAGAGCAATGCTGCAAGGAAACACGCCCAATAGCAGGCTGCCATAAAGCCATTTCGCTCTCACTAGTCCGATGCGCACCGTCAGGGTGTGGATATTGTGGTGTGTGTCATCCAGATAGTCCCGTATTTCGTTGGCCAGAATCAACGTTGAAGACAACATGCTGACCGGGATCGACGCCCAAACCACCTCATGGCTCCATACTCCCCCAACGGCGAAGTAAGCACCTGTTACCATCAATACGCCAGTAAACAAAAATACCGCCGGCACACCCAAGCCACGTTCTTTGTAATTGACCGGCTCCCCGGTATAACAGTAACCACCAATCACACCAACGACCCCAAGCACCAACAGCGGCCAGCCAACCTCTCTGACCAGCCACAACCCCATCGCACATCCGAGCAGGGCCAGCACACCGGCAAGTCGGAAATTGAAGGTTATATGGGCAATAACTTGTCTGGAAAGCTCTCCCGGGTATCTGCGCCAGAGGGTGATGTCGGCGTGATCATTGGCCAGATTGGTGGCCGCCTGTAACAACAAACCGGCCAGAATAACCAGTACGGCACGAGGCATACTGCCATTACCCTGATGGTAAGCCAGCACGATACCCAGGCTGCAAGTGACTAATGCCACGGAGTAGGAGAAGGGTCTGAGGGCCCTGATTAACCGATACTTGTCGGGATTCAAATCAAGTACATCCAACTGCAGACTCCTGAATAAAATCCAGTAGAATATTGGATATTCACACCGCTTGCCATAGCAGCATAACGATTGAGGGTTAAAAACTGAGAAATTGGCAGGGCGAATGCCCGAAAGAATGAAGAGGTGGACAGTCGGGAACCGACTGCCCATGATGATCACCCGCGTTTACCAGCCTGTGACCTCTTTGAGTGCTTCACCAATCTGGGCAAGACTGCGAACTGTCTTGACGCCAGAGGCCTCCAGGGCAGCAAACTTTTCATCTGCAGTGCCCTTGCCACCGGCAATAATTGCTCCCGCGTGCCCCATACGCTTGCCCGGAGGCGCAGTCACTCCAGCGATATAGGAGACTACCGGCTTGGTAACGTGCTCCTTGATAAAGGCGGCTGCCTCTTCTTCAGCGCTGCCACCAATCTCACCGATCATGACGATGGCTTCCGTCTTATCGTCGTCCTGGAACATTGCCAGAATATCGATGAAGTTAGCCCCGGGAATCGGGTCCCCGCCAATGCCTACGCAGGTGGACTGGCCGAAGCCGTAGTCGCTGGTCTGCTTGACCGCTTCGTAAGTCAGGGTACCGGAGCGGGAGACAATGCCCACTTTACCGGGCAAATGGATATGGCCTGGCATAATACCGATTTTGCACTCACCCGGAGTAATGACGCCCGGACAGTTCGGGCCGATCAAGCGCACACCTAACTCGTCGCACTTGACCTTGCACTCGAGCATATCGGAAGTAGGTATCCCTTCGGTAATGCAAACAATCAGCTTAACGCCCGAGTGAGCGGCTTCAAGGATTGAGTCTTTGCAAAATGGTGCTGGCACGTAGATGACCGAGGCATCGGCATCGGTGACACTGACAGCCTCTGCAACCGTATTAAATACCGGTAAATCCAGATGGGTCTGCCCACCCTTACCCGGCGTCACCCCGCCAACCATCTGGGTACCGTAGGCAATGGCCTGTTCAGAGTGAAAGGTTCCCTGGGCACCGGTAAAACCCTGACAGATCACTTTGGTGTCTTTATTAATCAGAATGCTCATTACTGGTCCCCCGCTGCTTTCACTACCTGTTGGGCAGCCTCGGTCAAACTGTTGGCCGCAATAATATCCAGTCCGCTGCTAGCCAGCGCTTTTGCCCCCAGATCGGCATTATTGCCTTCCAGACGAACCACAACCGGGACCTCAACACCTACCTCTTTAACCGCCCCGATAATACCTTCGGCAATCAGGTCACAGCGCACGATACCGCCAAAAATATTGACCAGAACCGCCTTTACACTGTCGTCCGAAAGAATGATCTTGAACGCCTCGGTAACCCGCTCTTTGGTAGCTCCGCCACCCACATCGAGAAAGTTAGCCGGTGAGCCACCGTGTAATTTGACGATGTCCATGGTACCCATGGCCAGACCAGCGCCATTGACCATACAACCAATATTGCCTTCCAAAGCAACATAGTTAAGCTCCCACTGCGCCGCATGCGCTTCGCGGGCATCTTCCTGGGAGGGATCGTGCATAGCCTTGAGATCAGGCTGGCGGTAGAGCGCGTTACTGTCGATATTGATTTTTGCATCCAGACAGTGAAGGTCGCCGTCACTGGTAATCACCAACGGATTGATTTCCAGCAGGGACAGGTCGCGCTCCTGAAACAGTTTGGCCAGGCCAAGAAAAATCTGCGTAAACTGCTTGATCTGTTTACCTTCCAGCCCAAGCTTGAAAGCCAGTTCACGAGCCTGATAGGGTTGCGCATCGGTCAATGGGTCAATGCTGGTCTTGAGAATTTTTTCCGGTGTCTGCTGAGCTACCGTCTCAATATCAACGCCACCCTCCGTAGAAGCCATAAAGACTATGCGCTGGCTGGCACGATCAACAACCGCCCCAAGATACAGCTCCTGCTCAATATCGACACAGCTTTCCACTAAAATTTTGCTGACCGGCTGGCCGCCCTCACCGGTCTGGTAGGTCACCATGTTTTTGCCCAGCCACTGCCTGGCAAAAGCCCGGATCTCATCCTTGCTGGTCACCACTTTGACGCCACCGGCCTTGCCCCGACCACCGGCATGCACCTGGGCCTTAACTACCCAGCGATCACCCCCAATTTCATCGGCCCCGGCGGCCGCCTGCTCGGGTGTGTCGGCAGCAACTCCCGGAGACACCGGCAAGCCATATTTAGCAAAGAGTTGTTTACCCTGGTACTCATGAAGATTCATTCTGACGTAGCCCTCATTATTGTTTAAAGCATTGGATTCTCGTCAAACCGTGTCCCTGGCAAGACCGGGGACACATCAACCATGACCACCCCACCACACTGTTTAACGACGCTTGCGATTGGCAATGTGGATAGCATGCCCATCCACAGCCAGCACCGCCTCGTGCAGAGCCTCGCTCAGTGTCGGGTGAGAGAATATGGTTAAGGCAAGGTCTTCACTGCTGGCAGCAAACTCCATGGCAATCACCCCCTGTTGCGCTATATCTGCCGCACTAGGACCAACCACATGGACCCCCAGAATACGATCAGTGGCCTTGTCGGCAATCACCTTGACCATACCGTGGGTATCATCGGCGGCCATGGCACGACCGCTGGCGGCAAACGGGAACGTGCCCACCTTGTACTCATCACCGCTGGCTTTCACCGCCTCTTCACTCTTACCCACCCACGCCACTTCCGGATGGGTATAAATGACCGAAGGAATCAGATCATAGTTCATTCGGGCTTTTTGCCCGGCAATGATCTCGGCCACCATAATGCCCTCTTCACTGCCCTTGTGAGCCAGCATGGGACCACGCACAACGTCACCGACTGCATATACACCCGGAACATCAGTAGCACAGCAATCATCGACAAAAATAAAACCACGCTCGTCCAGATTAACGCCGGAGTCAGGCGCCAGCAGATTTTCCGTATAGGGCCGACGGCCAACGGCCACAATCAACTTGTCAAAGGTCAGCTTCTGTTCGTCGCCCTTAGCGTCCTGATAGGTAACTTCAACCTCATTACCCTTGACCTCAGAGCCGGTTACCCTGGCCCCAAGACGGATATCCAACCCCTGTTTTTTGAAGATTTTCAGGGTCTCTTTGGCAATTTGCTGATCAGCCAGAGGTAAGAAGGTATCGAGCGCCTCAAGCACGACCACCTGGGCCCCAAGCCGTCCCCAGACGCTGCCCAGCTCCAGACCGATAACGCCCGCACCAATAACACCCAGACGCTGAGGAACCTCGGGAAACTCCAGGGCTCCGGTGGAATCCACTATTAATCCCTCCGTCAGCGGCGTTGGCGGGATCTCAATCGGACGAGAACCGGAAGCGATGACAACGTTGTCAGCGCCAACAACCTCAACCGAGCCATCGGCTTTGGTCAGTTCAACCTGTTTTCCAGCCAGCAGTTTGCCAGTTCCTTCCAGCAAGGTAACACCGTTAGCTTTGAACAGACCGCCGACGCCAGTGGTCAACTGTGTAACAATACTGTCTTTGCGCGCCAGCATGGCCGGCACATCGATTTCCACACCACTGTGCTTAATGCCGTGTTTGGCGAAACTCTCTTTTGCTTCAATAAATTTGTGCGAACTGTCCAGGAGTGCCTTGGATGGAATGCAACCCACATTCAGACAAGTACCACCCAGTTTGGCTTTACCCTTATCGTCTGACCACTTCTCAATACAAGCCGTTTTAAGCCCCAGCTGGGCCGCCCGGATGGCACAAACATAACCGGCTGGGCCAGAACCAATTACTACCACGTCGAACTGATTTGCCATAAATATATTCCACAACAATTGTTTTATATCGGGTCAAAACACTAACGGACGGCAAGACTCACAAGTCACTGGCCGCCCGATTAAACCTGGAATCAGATATCCAGAAGCATCCTGGCCGGGTCCTCGAGCAACTCTTTGATAGTAACCAGGAAGGTGACTGCCTCCTTACCATCGAGCAATCGGTGGTCATATGAAAGAGCAAGGTACATCATGGGCAGAATTTCGACCTTGCCGTTAACCGCCATCGGTCGCTCCTGAATCTTGTGCATACCCAGAATGGCCGATTGAGGTGGATTCAGTATTGGTGTCGACAACAACGAGCCGAAAACACCGCCATTGGAAATGGTGAAGGTGCCGCCGGTCATATCATCAATACCAAGCTTGCCTGCGGAGGCTTTTTGGCCAAATTCCCGAATGGTCGCTTCAATACCGGCCAGGCTCATGTTTTCTGTGTTACGCAGCACTGGTACCAGCAGACCACGGTCGCTGGACACGGCAACACCGATATCCTGATAGCCGTGGTAGACAATATCGTTACCATCAATCGATGCATTGACGACAGGTTGACGGCGCAATGCTTCCACACAGGCCTTCACGAAGATTGACATGAAGCCCAACCGGACACCATGGCGCTTTTCGAACTGATCTTTGTAACGGGCACGCAGATCCATAACCGGCTGCATGTTGACCTCATTGAAGGTGGTCAGCATGGCCGCACTCTGCTGTGCCTGAACCAGACGCTCTGCAACTTTGGCACGCAGACGGGTCATAGGAACCCGCTTCTCAACCCGATCACCGCTAAATATCGGGGCTGCCGCCTCGGACTGTGGGGCTGTGGCAGGTGCCGGAGCAGACTGACCCGCCACATGGCGCACAACATCCTCTTTGGTAACGCGCCCTCCACGGCCGGTTCCGGCAATATCGGCATGATCAATATCGTTTTGATCGGCCAGCCGCCGGGCAGCCGGGCTAAGGATCGGTTGTGCTGCATCTGCGGCTGGTTTGGCCACCGATTCTGACTCAGTGACAGCCGGCTCAGCAACGGCGCCTTCGATAAACAGACCGACCACCTCACCGCTAAGCACAACATCTCCCTCGGATTTGATGATCTCACTGAGCGCACCATCCGCCGGAGCTACGACTTCAAGGACAACTTTGTCGGTTTCAATATCCACCAGCAGTTCATCCCGAAGACACTGTTCGCCGATTTTCTTGTGCCATGTAGCTACGGTGCCGTCGGCAACCGACTCAGGAAATGTTGGTGCTTTAATTTCAGTGGCCATTATTAATCCTTTTTGCTTATTAAATGCCCAGGGCATCATCTACTAGTTGCTGCTGTTGCTGGGCATGGGTTGACATATAACCACATGCTGGAGCCGCCGATGCCTCACGCCCTGCGTAGCGCAGATTTAACGCCTTGTTGGGATGTGCCGCCAGCGAGCGACGCATATGGTGCTGGCTACAGTACCAGGCCCCCTGATTCATAGGCTCCTCCTGACACCAGACCACATCTTGCAAATTGGGATACTGGACAATCAATTCATCCAAATCATCCTGGGGGAACGGATAAAGCTGCTCGATTCGAACCACTATCGAATCATCGAGTTCTTTTGCCCGCTTTTGCTCCAGCAGATCATAATAGACCTTGCCAGAGCACATGATCATACGCGTCGTCTTAGCAGGATCGTGTGGGTCAATTTCAGGAATAATTGTCTGGAAGCCACTTTCTGCCAGCTCTTCCAGGGAGGATGTGGCCAACTTGTGGCGCAGCAGACTTTTCGGTGTAAAAGCAATCAGTGGCTTACGAAGTGGCCGCAGCACCTGCCTCCTGAGCATGTGGAAAACCTGGGCCGGCGTGGTAGGTACGCAGACCTGAATGTTGTGCTCAGCGCACAGCTGCAAAAAGCGTTCCAGCCTTGCCGAAGAGTGCTCTGGCCCTTGCCCTTCATAACCATGAGGGAGCAACATAGTCAACCCAGACAGACGTCCCCACTTATGCTCACCGCTGGAAATAAACTGGTCAATTACCACCTGGGCACCGTTGGCAAAATCACCAAACTGTGCCTCCCAGATCACCAGGGCATTGGGGGTCGTCGCCGAATAACCGTACTCAAAGGCAAGCACAGCCTCTTCAGACAACAGAGAGTCCCAAATCTGAAACCTGGGCTGATCGTCAGCCAGCTTGGCCAGATTAACCAGTGATGTACCATCTTTCTGGTTATGCAGAACCGCATGCCGATGAGAGAAGGTCCCCCGACCAACGTCCTGGCCGGTAATACGAACTTCGCTCCCCTCCATCGACAGTGTTGCGTAGGCCAGTAGTTCGGCAAAACCCCAATTGACGGGCAGGGCACCAGCAGCCATTTTCAGACGGTCTTCAACAATCTTGCCAACCTGACGCTGCATGACAAAGCCTTCGGGAATGTTACATAGCTTTTGCCCCAGTTCCTGCAAGGTGCTGACAGCGACGCGGGTGTCATGGCGAGCAGTCCATTCATGCCCAAGGTAGGGAGTCCAGTCCACGAACAGCTCTTTGTTGGGCTCTTTTACCAGCGATTTGACTACATGTTCACCCGTATCAAGGGCGTCACGATAACTCTCAACCAGTGCTTTATCGTCAGCCTGACTGAGCACACCTTCGCTGAACAACGACTGAGCGTAGAGATCGCGAGTGGTAGTGTGTGACTTGATCTTGCTGTACATCATCGGCTGGGTAGCCGAAGGTTCATCAGCCTCATTGTGGCCGCGACGTCGGTAACAGACCAGATCAACAACAACGTCCTTGTGAAATTCCATCCGATAATCGAGAGCCAGCTTAGTGGCAAAATAGACCGCTTCCGGATCATCTCCATTAACGTGCAGGATTGGGGCGCCCACTATTTTCGCAACATCGGTGCAATACTCGGTAGAGCGAGCGTCTTCCCGGAAGCTGGTGGTAAAGCCCACCTGGTTGTTGACAATAATGTGAATGGTACCACCTGTTTTGTAAGCTCTGGTCTGAGACATTTGCAGCGTCTCCATGACCACGCCCTGCCCGGCAAAAGCAGCATCGCCGTGAATGGCAATGGGCACAACTTTAGCACCCTTCTGATCCCCACGCCGATCCTGACGCGCTCTTACCGAACCCTCGACAACAGGCGTAACAATCTCCAGGTGGGATGGGTTGAACATCAAGGCCAGATGAACCTCACCACCAGGAGTCATAACATTGGAAGAGAAGCCCTGATGATACTTCACATCACCGGAACCCCGCTCAGCCAGCTTTTTCTTACCTTCAAACTCGTCAAACAGGTCTCCCGGTTTTTTGCCCAGAATATTGACCAGCACGTTCAGACGGCCGCGGTGAGCCATACCAATGACCATCTCTTTGGCACCGTAGGAGCCTGAGCGCTGGATAATCTCGTCCAGCATGGGGATCAGAGCCTCTCCCCCCTCAAGACCAAAACGCTTGGTGCCGGGGTACTTGGTACCCAGGTATTTTTCCAGCCCTTCAGCAGCAGTCAGCCGCTCCAGCAGATGCAGCTTGGCATCGATCCCCATTGCCGGGCGGCTGCGGACGCTCTCCATTCGACTCTGGAACCAGCGACGTTGCTCAGTCTGGGGAATATGCATATACTCAACGCCGATTGAGCCACAGTAGGTAGCACTCAGTGTGTCGTATATTTCCCGCAAAGAGGTGTATTCCTTCCCAATAAACAGGGTGGAACTTTGGAAGTCGGTGTCCAGATCGGCTTCGCTGAGGCCATGATAGGAGAGAGTCAGGTCGGGGAATTGTTCACGCTTCATCAAACAAAGCGGATCAAGGGCAGCCTGTTGGTGACCGCGGATACGAAAGGCACTGATCAGTCGCAGCACTTGGACCTGTTTGCGCTCGTGTTCGTTGGATGCTTCGGATGAAATGATTGGCCTTACTGGCTGACGCGCCATTGACTGGAATTGTGCCTGAATGGCTGAATGTGACACATCGACGCCGGCGCCGTTTACCGGGGGCAACTGTTCAAAGTAGTTTCGCCACTGAACATCCACGCTGTCAGGGTCGCGCAGGTATTGTTCGTAAAGCTCTTCGACGTAAGCAACATTTCCCCCAGCAATATGCGAAGAACTCCACATCTGCTGCATGACACCCTCTTGCATTTTATTTACCCCGTGAAACTGGGGCCTATCCAGAGGAAAGTGTCTTTCAAGCCAGAAAGGCCGAAACGTTGGTTGCCACTGCCACAAAAGCCAGTCAGTGAACAATCCCCCTCAGATAAGATCGGATGTCGACCGACCGCCCCTGTGGTACAAACTACCGCAGCCATACAACTGTAATGGCAGCAGCACAACTCAATTAACAAAAATATACTGTTATTATTCTGTCAAGTCGCGCTCTTAAAAAGCATTTGCCTTATATGACCGATGGCCCGGGTGGGATTCAACCCTTTAGGGCAAACACTAACGCAATTCATAATTCCCCGACAACGGAAAACACTGAACGGATCATCAAGATCAGCCAGGCGTTCCTGAGTAGCTGTATCACGGCTGTCAGCCAGGAAACGGTATGCCTGAAGCAGCCCTGAAGGGCCAACAAACTTATCAGGATTCCACCAGAACGACGGACAGGCAGTGGAGCAGCATGCACAGAGAATACACTCGTACAGACCATCAAGCTTTTCACGGTCCTCAGGGGATTGCAAGCGTTCAATGGCCGGTGCTGGCGTATCGTTGATCAGATACGGCTTGATCTTTTCGTACTGCTTATAAAACAGACTCATATCGACTACCAGATCCCTGACCACAGGCAGTCCCGGCAGCGGACGAATAACCAGCTTGTTGCCCCTGGCTGCGGTCGACAACGGCGTAATACAGGCAAGACCGTTGGTACCACCGATGCTTAAACCATCAGAGCCACAAACACCTTCCCGGCAAGAGCGACGAAAAGTCAGGGTTGGATCCTGCTCCTTGATCAGGTTCAGGACATCGAGAACCATGGGGTCCTTGCCCTCAGGAATGACCACATCAAAATCCATCATATATGGCTTTTTGTCGGTCTCCGGATTGTAGCGATAGACACTTACCTTCATAATCCTCACTCCCCTGATGCAGTAAAATTAGTAGCTTCTGGCCTTGGGTGGGAATGCCTCCATGGTTGTCGGGGCGAAATTGACGGCACGTTTGCTCACTGACCTGTCGATGGGTGAGTACAGAGAGTGCGCCAGCCAGTTTTCATCATCACGCTGCTGATAATCATTTCGAGCGTGAGCACCACGAGACTCAGTTCTGGCTTCGGCCGAAATGGCGGTGGCACAAGCCACCTGATAAAGATTTTCCAACTCAAGAGCTTCCACCCGGGCGGTATTGAATGCCTGTGTCTTGTCGCCAAGGTGCAGATTGCTCAATCGCTCACCCAGCTCATCCAGCAGCTTCAGCCCTTTTTGCATGCTTTCACCTTCACGGAATACGCCAAAGTAAAGTTGCATGGTGTTTTGCAGGTCTGCCCGAAGTGTGGCCACATTCTCACCATTGGTAGAGTTATTCAGGCGATCCAGGCGGGACAGAGCCGCATCAACGTCACTGGCTGAGGCATCCACTGTATCAAAACCATCCTTAAGATTTTGCTCTATCTGCAGGCCAGCAGCGCGACCAAACACCACCAGATCCAGCAGCGAGTTACCACCGAGACGGTTGGCACCATGAACCGACACGCAGGCTGCCTCACCGCAAGCGTAGAGCCCTTCAATCACCTGATCATTTCCTGACTCATCCTGATACAGCGCCTGTCCGCCTACATTGGTGGGAATTCCTCCCATCATGTAGTGACAGGTGGGCACGACGGGAACAGGTACTTTCACCGGGTCGGCGTGGGCAAAGGTTCTGGACAGCTCACAGATGCCTGGCAAGCGCAGGTTTAACGTCTCCTCGCCAAGGTGATCCAGCTTAAGCAACACATGATCCTTATTAGGGCCACAGCCACGCCCCTCAAGGATTTCAATCACCATGGAACGGGCAACCACATCGCGGCCGGCCAAATCCTTGGCATTAGGTGCATAACGCTCCATGAAGCGCTCACCATCACTATTTATCAGGTATCCACCTTCACCACGGCACCCCTCTGTAACCAGCACACCGGCACCATGAATGCCAGTGGGGTGAAACTGCCACATCTCCATATCCTGCATTGGGAAGCCAGCACGCAGCGCCATACCGATACCGTCACCGGTATTGATCAGGGCATTGGTGGTAGACGCATAAATCCTTCCCGCACCGCCAGTTGCGATAACCGTGGCCTTGGCTTTGATGTAAACAGTCTCGCCGCTTTCAATATCATTGGCGATAACACCAGCGACCTGACCTTTCTGATTTTTTACCAGATCAACGGCGTACCACTCATTCAAGAAAGTAGTACCACCTTTTAAGTTGGCCTGATAAAGAGTATGTAGCAGAGCGTGGCCTGTGCGATCTGCGGCAGCACACGTTCTGGCTGCCTGTCCACCGTTACCAAAATCCTTAGACTGCCCACCGAACGGCCGCTGGTAAATGCGACCTTCCTCAGTCCGGGAAAAAGGCAGCCCCAAATGCTCGAGTTCGAAAACTGCCTGCGGCCCTACGGAGCACATATACTCGATGGCATCCTGGTCCCCGATGTAGTCTGACCCCTTGACGGTGTCGAACATATGCCAGCGCCAGTCATCATCAGGATCAGCACTGGCAATGGCACAGGTAATCCCACCTTGGGCTGAAACGGTGTGAGAGCGGGTAGGAAACACCTTACTAACGCAGGCGGTCTTAACCCCTGCCTGGGTGAGCTGGAGGGCGGCACGAAGGCCTGCACCACCACCGCCGATTACGATGGCATCATAAGCAAGAGTACGTAGTGCTGGCATAGTCTATAGACCCCAAAGAATCTGCACACCCCAGATCACGTAACTAATCAGGGCAGCGAAGCTTATAATTTGCAATGGAAATCGAACCAGAACGGACTTACTGCCAAAGGTATGATCATTGAGATAGTCCGTGGTAATAGTCCAGATTCCGACCCAGGCGTGAGCCAGAATTGATATCAGTGCCAGCAAGGTGAATATTCGTATCCAAGTCTCTTCGAACAGCTGCGACCACTGATCAAACTGAAGGGATGGATTCATAACCAGATAGCCGAGCAGAAAGACCGAGTAAGCTCCCAGGACAACCGCAGTCAATCTCTGAAGTACCCAGTCATACAGACCAC
>JAQFVO010000293.1 GCA_027942505.1 Endozoicomonas sp.
TTAGGACCAGCATAAAGGCAGCTTGAGCCTTGGATCATAACAACGAATGTTGCGCTCGTTGCGGTTTTAATCAAGAGTGGATGCCGCTTCGTTGGCTAAAGTCGAGTTAAAGTCTTCCAGCTGCCCATAAACAAAAAAACCGCACCTTTAACGGGTGCGGTTTTTTTCATCCACAGTTTCCGGCGTGAGATCAGGCCATCACTGCTTCAGCACGTACAGGTGCCTGGCCGCTTTTGAGCAGTTCATTCATTTCTGTTTTGATCTGATCAGAGCGCGGACCGAAGATGGCCTGCATGTTATTGCCAACCACCAGCACAGCCCTTGCACCGAGTCCCTCAATGGCCTTGGTGTCGACGATCTTGGCATCGTGTACCGTCACGCGCAGACGGGTAATGCAAGCATCGATACTCGCGATGTTGTCCTGCCCACCGAAGGCAACAAACAGATTTCTGGCCAGTTCACTGCCAACTTCTGTACCGGAGGCCGCTTCAGCTTCTTCTTCACGTCCGGGCGTGCGCAGGTTGAACAGCTTGATGGCAAAGCTGAACACGGTGTAGTACAGCGCCGCATAGGCCAGACCCCAGACCAGAATCATTGCTGGCTTGGTACCAATGTTAAAGGCCAGGGCGTAGTCAATCAGACCGTGGGAGAATGAGCCACCCATCTTGATACCAAAGAAGTTGGTAATAAAAAAGGCCACACCAGCGAGTACTGCGTGAATACCGTACAGAATTGGCGCAACAAAGAGGAAGGAGAACTCGATAGGCTCGGTAATACCGGTCAGGAAAGAGGTCAGCGCGGCAGAAATCATAATACCGCCGACGATCTTCTGATTCTCAGTCTTGGCACAGCGCCACATGGCAATGGCAGCAGCCGGCAGACCAAACATCTTGAACAGGAAGCCACCAGCCAGGAAGCCGGCAGTCGGGTCACCAGCAAAGAAGCGGGGAATATCGCCATTAACCACCATGCCAGAAGCGGTGACAAACTCACCCATCTGCGACTGGAAAGGCACGTTCCAGATATGGTGCAGACCAAAAGGAATCAGCAGACGCTCCACGAGGCCGTAGACAAAGCCCATGGTGGCCGGATTACCTGCCACAGCGTAGTTACTGAACGCCTCAATGCCTCTGCCAATAGGAGGCCAGACAAAGCTCAGAAGTGTACCAAGAACGATGGCAGCAAAAGCGGTGACGATGGGGACAAAACGCTTACCGGCAAAAAAGCCCAGGTACTCCGGCAGCTGGATTTTATAGAACCGGTTGTACATCACTGATGCCAGGATACCGACCAGGATACCGCCAAAAACACCGGTATCGATGGCCGGAATACCCATGATGGTTTTGGTCTCAATGCCCAACGTGGTCGCCATAACGCCCATGGTGGAGAGCATGACCACGTAACCAACAAAGGCTGCCAGGGAAGAAACCCCGTCGTTTTCGGTCAGACTCAGTGCCACACCGATGGCAAACAGCACCGCCAGGTTGCCGAAAACAGCACCACCGGCCTGGGCCATAATCTGGCTGACCAGTTCGGGAATAATGGCAAATTCAGCACTACCAACCCCCAGCAAAATACCGGCAGCAGGCAGAATTGCCACGGGCAGCATCAGTGAGCGCCCGATTTTTTGTAGAAGGGAAAATGCTTTTTGCATCAATAAACCTCGCATAGCCCTGTGATAATTGTGATAAAACCGTTACCGGACGCCCAAACCACCCTTCCTGATGAACAGGGGCAAATAAGTAATTCGGGGGGAGGATTTTTGATCAATTGCCGTATTTACCGCATTGACCCAGATCAAAAAATAACGACCTTTATCACACATAAACAGTGCATGATCTCAGGCTTTATCTTTTGGCACGCAGACACGGAGAAAAGAAAAAAAATCTTTTTCTCCGTGTCTGCGTAGCAAGTTTTACCGCATCTTCGGGTAGAGCCTCACCTACCCGGCCTCGGCGAACCCGCCCGGCCCGACAGGGCTGTCTCTTAATCACAAGTCTTAAATCCCTTCTTGCGCAATCCATTTACGGGATGGTGGGGAGAGGGGGATGACCTCTCTCACCGCTGTCATTCCGTACAGGGATTGTGCGGAATCCACTTGGCAGGGATAGCCATCTGTTCGGGCATTCACCTCCCTGTGACGTGGATCCCGTACAGTCCATGTACGGTGCGCTGGGATAAGCGGCGTATATCTTGCGGGTGAAAGTCCCGCTGCGGAAGGAG
>JAQFVO010000300.1 GCA_027942505.1 Endozoicomonas sp.
CGCTACCAGGGTTTTGCCGAAGCGGTGGCCGAAGCCAACAACACCCGCTTTGGTCTCTCGGCCGGGCTGTTCAGCGAATCGCCCGAACAGTACCAGTACTTTTTGCAAACCATCCGCGCCGGCATCGTCAACTGGAACCGGCCAACCACCGGCGCCAGCAGCAGTGCACCTTTTGGCGGACCAGGCGACAGTGGCAACCACCGGCCGAGTGCCTATTTTGCCGCCGACTACTGCGCCTACCCGGTCGCCAGTGTGGAGTCACCAACACTGGCTATGCCTGATACCCTGGCCCCCGGACTGGACTTGTGATCATGACGACGATAGAAGCCAACTTCGACGGACTGGTAGGCCCCACGCACAATTACGCCGGTCTCTCTCAGGGCAACGTAGCCTCTATTCGCCACGGTGGCAAAGTGGCCAACCCCAGAGAGGCAGCGCTGCAAGGGCTTGAGAAGATGGAAGCACTGTGGGAGCTGGGCTTTGTGCAAGGCGTGCTGCCCCCCCACGAGCGACCCGATATCGCCACACTGAGGCAGTTGGGCTTTACCGGCAGCGATGATCGGGTACTGTCCGATGCTGCCCGCCACGCGCCGGCGATCCTGGCAAGCTGCTGCTCTGCCTCAAGCATGTGGACAGCTAATGCCGCGACTGTCTCGCCCAGCGTCGACTGCATGGATGGTAAGGTGCACTTCACTCCGGCCAACCTGGTCAGCAAGTTTCACCGGTCAATAGAGCACGACGTCACCGGGAAAATACTAAAAGCGACGTTTAATAATCCAGACCACTTTGTGCACCACCCGGCCCTGCCGGCCAGTGACTATTTTGGTGATGAAGGTGCAGCGAACCATACTCGTTTTTGTCGTGACTATGGTGAACCGGGCGTAGCACTGTTTGTCTATGGCAAGGCGTCTTTCAGTCAGCAGGTAACGCCCGGCAAATACCCGGCACGCCAAAGCCTGGAGGCGAGCCAGGCCATTGCCCGGGCGCATCGGCTAAACCCAAACAGCGTCGTTTATGCCCGGCAGAACCCCAAAGTCATTGATCAGGGCGTGTTTCATAACGATGTTATTGCTGTCGGCAATCGTAACCTGCTGTTCTGTCATAGCGAAGCGTTTGCTGATCAGGCATCGGTCTACCAAGACTTAAACAAAGCGTGTAAAGCCCACCCTTTGCACATTGTTGAAGTGAGCGGGCAGCAGGTTTCGGTCGAACAAGCGGTCAACAGCTACCTGTTTAATAGTCAGCTTCTGTCGTTAAAAGACGGCAGTACACTGATCATTGTCCCATCTGAGTGTCAGAATGAGCCGGCGGTCTGGACCTGCCTGCAAAATCTGGTGGCCGACAACCGTTGTCCAATCAGCAAACTGAACGTCTTTGACCTGCGCCAGAGCATGCACAACGGTGGTGGACCGGCCTGCCTGAGGTTAAGAGTGGTACTGAGTGATCAGGAGCTTGCTGCCACCAACCAACACTGTCTGATCAATGAGACTCAACTGGCAATTCTCAGAACGTGGGTTAATAAACATTACCGCGACCGACTATCGCCAGAAGATCTTGCCGACCCGACGCTACTTAATGAGTCCCGCACGGCCCTTGATGAACTGACAGGCATTCTGCAACTCGGTTCGGTGTATCAGTTTCAGCGGTGATGTACCACGCGGAACCCTATTGCCCTTGCACTGGTCAAAGAGTCCTCTTGTGTTTTGATGCAGGTCTCATTTGAAAGCAACTGCTCCCCGCGACTACAGGGTGCCGTGGCAGACCAACTGCCATGGCGCTAAAGACGCCAGACACTCAATAGGACCATTCAATGCCAAGGCATTGAATGGTGGGCATGTGGTGAGAAATATCGCCAGTGCAACGCTGCCTCCAACTAACGGCGGTTATCGCCCCAGTTTTGAGGAGTTATCGCTGGCGGTTCCTGATCTGAACTGCAGTTCGCGTATCAATGCGCCGGCAGCAGCACTCAATGCTGACCAGCTCCTGACTCTTGCCCCTTGCAGACCGGAGGCACAACCTTTTGCCAGAGATCTTGATGGCGGAATTCTGGAAGAGGCTTTTTGGCAAAACAGGTTTTTTAATGGCCACACAGTCACTGCGGGAGACGTACTTACCCAATATCGTACCGATGGTAAATCCTCGCTGCGTGCCGGCTTCTTTCTACAAAGACTTTTTCTTAAAGAATTACCCTGTGACCATCAGCCTGTTAGCCCTGACCACATTATTGCGGAATTTAATCGGGCCCCCGATTACCAAAAGAAATATCTGCTTGCCATCGCTCGTTTTAAGCAGATTTGCTACGAGAAGCACCTGAGCCTGGCGGGTGTACCAGTTACCCCGGAAAATGTGCTGGCAGCATTCCCGAACTCACCCGAAGGCATCCTTGCCATGGGACACTTTCTGTCTGATCGCTGCCTGAACGGCAAGCCATTACACGGTCGACCAGTCATACCCCAGACAGTGATTGAAGTATTTCAAGCGGGTAATGCCACACTGGATCTGACGCGTTTTAAAGCGAGCTGCTTTGAGCGTGGCCTGCCGCTCAACGGTCGCCCATTCAATCCCGACGCCATCGTTGCTGATTTCCTGGCCATACACGCGTTGCTGGAACTGGCACGCTTTATGGAGACGTGCTGTCTGAACGGTGACAAAATTAATGGCCAGCCGGTGCCGGCTGAGGAGGTTATTAGCGGTTATCAGGCCATTAATGCCAGGCTGGAACTGGCACTATTTAAACAGCAGTGCTGCCTGAAAAAAATAAAGTGTAATGGCCAACTCGTCATGCCTGAGACCGTACTTGGCGATTTCCCGAAGAACCACAAAGGCCGCATCGCTGCCACGCGCTTCAAGGCAAAACTCTGTCAACGGGGGCTGCGGCTCAACGGCTTGCGCGTTACCACAGAGACGGTGGTTGGTGATTTTCAGGCTTTAGGAGCGATTATTGAACTGGCCCGGTTCCTTGAGCACTGCTGCCTGATCGGTCGACCGCTCCATGGTCGGCCAGTCCCCCCCAAGATGGTGATTGAGCACCTGCAAAAGGCCAATGCCGGACTGGAACTGGCCCATTTTCTTGAGCAGTGCTGCCTTAAGGGCCTGTATACAACACTGGACGGACAAAATCAGCTAGCATTGATTAGCGCTGATGAAGTGGTCAAGGCCTTTATCCAGTGCGGGGCAAGTAACGAAGCAATGTCGTTTTTTAAAACCGAGTGTTGTCTGAGAGGGCTGTTGCTTGATGGTCAACTGGTTAGCACAAAAATGGCACTTAGTGGTCTTGAGAAAATGGTTTTTGCCAACAGACGGGCCAGATTTATGGCCAACTGCCATCTGAAAGGATTATACCTGGATCGCCGGCGTATCACTGCCAAATCAGTGCTCGAGGAATTTCCGCAAAGCCTGCAAGGGCAGCATGCTATGGCGCTGTTTAAATCGCAATGCTGTCTGTATGGTGATATTCGGGGAGAGCAGCCGATTACGCCGGAAGATGTGCTGGCATCTTTTCCCACGGACCAGAAAGGTCTG
>JAQFVO010001024.1 GCA_027942505.1 Endozoicomonas sp.
GTCATGCCCAAGGTGAGGTAGACCTCGTCGATGGACGACTGAATGTAAGTGGATGAGTCCATCACCACACTCATGTAGGTTCCTTCCGGCAAAAATGGCCTGAAGGCGTCCAGCTCAGCCTTGACGTTGGCAATGACCTCCAGCGGATTAGCCTGCGAGAGCGGCACAATACCAAGATTCAGAACATTGCGACCATTGGATTTGGCCAGTGATTCGATCTCTTTGGCTTCGGTACGAATGTCGGCAATGTCCTCCAGGTAGACAGCGCCATCGCTGCCCTGGCGAACCATCAAACGACGAAAATCGGCAACGGTGTTGTAGTCACGATTGACCCGAACCGGCAGAGTTCGCTGTGCGTCAGTCAGTTCACCGGCTGGCAGTTCAACGTTGTCCCGGCGCAGGGCGTTGCGCACGTCACTGGTCGTCACTTCCCTGGCAGCCATGGCCTGGGCATCCAGTTCAATACGCATCACGTAGTCCCGGCCACCCATCAGTTCGACGGAGCTGACGCCATCGACCAGGGACAGCCGATCCTGCAAGGTGCGTTTGGCGTAATCGGTCAGTTCAAGGAACGACAGCTTGTTGCTTTGCAGGTTAATCATCATGATCGATTCGCCGCTACCGTCATTCTTCCAGACAATGGGCGACTCGGCGTCATCGGGAAGACGCCAGATAACACGGGACATGGCCTCGCGTACATCATTGGCAGCCGTTTCCATATCCCGGTCCGGCGAGAACTCGATACTGATACGCGAGCTACCGTTGATGCTGCTGCTCTCAATGAAGCGTACGCCTTCGATGCCGCCGAGCTGGTCTTCGATGACGTTGGTGATCTTGCTTTCAATGACCTCGGCTGATGCACCGCTGTACCGGGTTTGCACCATCACGGTTGGGCTGGTGACATCGGGCAGTTCACGCATGGGCAGCATGTTGAAACAGAAGACGCCAAAGGTGATCAACAGCAGGCTGACCACTGCGGCGAACACCGGGCGTTTGATGGACAGATCAGAAAGAATCATGGTCAGAATGTCCCTCTGCTCGCCAGCGGGCTGCTCGGCAGAGACGGCTCATTGGCTGGCGAGGGGCTGACAATCTGTACTTGTCGGCCTTCGCTGACTTTCACCACGCCCTCATTGACTACCCGCTCACCGGCACTCAGTCCTGATAGCACGACAATATATTCACCATTGGTCTGACCAGTAGTGACCAGTCGTCGTGCAACTTTGTTCTGCTGATTAATGACGTAAACGTAGCGTTGGTTGCTATCGAACATAATGCTGCGTGCAGGAACCACCAGTTGCTTCTGGGGCGGCAGTTCTATCTCGGTACGCATCAGCATACCGGGCAGCAGGCGGCCATCGGGATTGGCCAGCATGGCTCTGACCTGGAAAGTCAGACTCAGTGGATCAATGCGCGGATTGATGCTGTCAATGGTGCCGGTAAAGGTTGTCCCGGGCCAGGCATCGCTGGTGGCCGTGATGGTTGCGCCCCTGACAACGTGACTCAGGCTGCTCTCTGGCAGTTTGAAGGTGAGCTTCATGGTGTCAAGGTCGTCGAGGGTGGTCAGCACCGTGCCGGCATTGATCAGGGCGCCAACACTCTGGTCGTGAAAACTCAGTGTACCGGCAAAGGGGGCCTGTAAAATGTACTGATCCAGTTGTGCCTGTTCTGCCTGCAAAGCGGCCCCGAGGCGATCCACGCGGGCCCTCTGGGCCTGAATTTCTTCAACAGAGATCGCCTTTTTGCTGATCAGTTTTTCCATATACGCGAGTTGACGTTTAGCTTCGCCAAGATCAATGCGAGCCTGGGCAGTGATAGCTGCTTGCTCACGGTCATCGAGCTGGACCAGCAGTTTGCCGGCAGGAACCCTGGCCCCTTGCGGCAAGTACAAATTGACAATACGCCCTTCGATCTGAGGAGTAATGTTAATGGACTGGTTGGCACTGAGGTTGCCCAGGGCAACCAGCTTCTGTGGCAGCGCTGATTCCATCACCGGAAACTCGGTAACCGCAGGTGCAGCGAAGGCAAAAGAGGTCAGTGCGACCAGGGTGGCAAGAAGAATTGCCCGGAGTATTGCCGGGTTTTTTCCAGTGGTTGTCAATTCTGGCTGATGCATAAGTGATGCTGTAGTCACGACTAAACAGAGTCCTTGAGTAAACAGATAGAGTCTCAGGAAGAATTAAAGTTCGGAATGCGAAAAATCAGAGCGGCGCAGTTAACTGTTGCCGGCTTCCCGAATGCCAGTAATTTTTGTGCACGGATTATATCTATTGGACGGGTCAGGGATATAGCAGAAAGCCGCTCAATTTGTTGTAAATGGGGTTTGTCCGCTTCCCGCTGCCCGCAAAAGCAAAGGCAGTTGCTTTTTCGGGCAGCGGGAGGCGGTCCCTAATCTGGTTGCTGGCGTTCGCGGGGCGGCTGTTTGTCGACCTTGGCTACTGGCAACAGCAGACCGACGGTGAAGGCGATGCCGGCTGCGATAAGTACAAATGAGCCATGACGCCAGAAAGCTTCCATACCCAGGCTAAGACCATCATATAAGCTGACCAGCAGGGCAGGGGCCAGGTAAGTCTGTTCCGGTAGAACGGTGCCCGGCAGAAGCAACAGAATGGCTGTTGTCAACATAACTGGGCGTTTGGCTCTTAGTGGCCACCTGCGTATCAGCAGCCACAGGCTGAGCAGGCAGCCAAGCGCGCCAGCCAGGTAAATGATCCAGCCCCATACGTATTGCGTGTCCGTCATCAATGCTCCTGCTGCCACGGGATAGGTGGCAGATAATGAATATCCCTCTGGCAAGGCTTGTGGCAACGGTCTATCCGTTGCTGGCGCATGCTGTTTTGGCGCGCTGAAAGGGGAAAGATCCGCCAGCGCATCCGCGCATTTTGCCTCATTAACCAAGAGTTTGAAAACTACACAAACAGAGATTTGTTGGCGTTAATCACGTTTTTTGCCAATTGTTGCTGTCTGTTGACGGGAGAGGGTTGAAATTCTGATCGCTGCCCATATGTCGGGTCTAGCGAATAGACCATTGTAATGATTGATCATGAGGTTCCAATGACCACTGAAACAACAAAAGAGACGTTAGGCTTTCAAACTGAGGTGAAGCAGCTGCTGCACCTGATGATTCACTCCCTGTACTCTAATCGGGAGATCTTTCTGCGTGAGCTGATCTCCAATGCCTCTGATGCGGCGGACAAGCTCCGTTACGAAGCCCTGCATAACCCCGCTCTGCTGACAAGCGATCCCAATCTTGAGATTCGGGTGGATTTCAACAAGGACAAAAAAATCGTCACCATTGCCGACAACGGCATTGGCATGAACCGTGACGACGTGATTGCCCACCTGGGTACTATTGCCAAGTCTGGCACTGCAGACTTTCTCAAAACATTGACCGGCGACCAGAAAAAAGATTCACATCTGATCGGTCAGTTCGGGGTGGGTTTCTATTCAGCCTTTATCGTGGCGGACAAGGTTACCGTAGATACCCGCAAGGCCGACTCTACCATGGCTGTGCGCTGGGTGTCAGACGGCTCTGGCGAATTCACTGTGGAAAATATCGACAAACCTGAGCGCGGCACCACCATTACGCTGCACCTGAAACCGGAAGCGGAAGAGTTTGCCGACGGCTGGCGCCTGCGCAATATCATCCGCAAGTACTCCGATCACATTTCCATGCCCATCCTGATGCGTAAGGAAGAGATGGCCAGTGGCGATGAAGAAGATGACAAAAAAACCGAAGCCAAGGCACCAGAATGGGAGACCGTAAATACCGCCAAGGCACTGTGGACCCGTTCGCGCAGCGAGATCAGCGATGACGAGTACAAGGAGTTCTACAAACACATCAGCCACGACTATGTCGAGCCCCTGAAGTGGAGCCATAACCGGGTTGAGGGCAAGCTTGAATACAACAGCCTGCTCTACATCCCCGCCAAGGCGCCGTTTGACCTCTACAACCGCGACATGCAAAAGGGGCTTAAGCTCTACGTTCAGCGCGTGTTTATCATGGATCAGGCAGATGAATTCCTGCCCATGTACCTGCGCTTTATCAAGGGTGTGGTGGACTCGAACAACCTCTCCCTGAACGTCTCCCGGGAGATTTTGCAAAAAGATCCGGCGGTAGACAGCATGAAAACGGCACTCACCAAACGGGTGCTGGATATGCTGGAGAAGATGGCGAAAAAAGAACCCGAACTCTATGCCAGCTTCTGGAAAGAGTTTGGCCAGGTGCTTAAAGAAGGCCCGGCTGAAGACTACGCCAACCGCGAGCGCATTGCCAAATTGATGCGTTTCTCCACGACCCATAGTAAGGCCGGTGCGCAGGATCAATCCCTGGAAGACTACATCGGTCGTATGAAAGAGGATCAGGAGAAGATCTACTACATCACCGCTGAAACACCCAAAGCGGCCGCGAACAGCCCGCACCTGGAGGTGTTCCGCAAGAAAGGGCTGGAGGTGCTGTTGCTGTCTGACCGTGTTGATGAGTGGCTGATGTCGCACCTGTTCGAGTTCGAGGGCAAGTCATTTACCGATATCGGTCGCGGTGATCTTGACCTGGGCAAGCTGGACTCTGAGGACGAGAAAAAAGCGCAGGAAGAGGCCGCCAAACAAAATGAAGACCTGGTTAAGCGCATCACTGATATTTTGGCCAACGATGTCGAGGAGGTCCGGGTTACTCACCGTCTGACCGACTCGCCCGCCTGTCTGGTGATGGGGAAAAATGATATGGGGCTGCAGATGCGCCGCATTATGGAAGCAGCCGGGCAGGCCATGCCCGGGTCGAAACCGATCTTTGAGATCAATCCAACGCACCCGCTGATCGTTCGTCTGGATAATGAAGCCGATGAGGACCGGTTTGCTGATTTGACCCGGGTCATGTTTGATCAGGCCAATCTGTCTGCTGGTGGTCAGCTTGACGATCCGGCCGCCTACGTGCAGCGCCTGAACAAGCTGCTGCTGGAAATGGCTAACTGATAAGACCGCCGCCCGCCGCCCGCAAAAGCACAGGCTGTTTAGCTTTTCGGGCAGCGTGTAGTGCTGCAAATGTGCAGGTTATTGAACGACAACTCCTTAGGGTGTCGCAAAAGGCTCTGAAAAGTAGGGAACCACGAAGGCCACGAAGAGCACAAAGAAGAGCTTTTCTTTTCCTTTGTGCTCTTCGTGGCTCAAGGCTTTTATACTTTTTGTGACGGCCTCCTTGACCGGGGGAGAATTTAACCAACTTCTATTCCCCGGACTTGACAGAAATTTATAACGCCTTATAGTGGGCGTCCTGAAGATATGACACTCTGGGAGCTTTCCCGGAGGAATGGTTCGGGTTCCGTTCCTGTCGGGTCCGCCATTTTAGTGGTTGTTGATTCTGATCAGGCTTGATTCCCTAGTCTGTTTCGAATATATCTTTTGACTGGATTTATGGTGGGCGTAGCTCAGTTGGCAGAGCTCCGGATTGTGATTCCGGCGGTCGAGGGTTCGAGCCCCTTCGCCCACCC
>JAQFVO010001039.1 GCA_027942505.1 Endozoicomonas sp.
TGATCAACCATTGTGAATTTTTTCGGCCCAATCGAAGAGGATGCGCTTCATTCGCTCAAGGCTAACCGGCTTGTCGATATAATCATCCATGCCGGCATCACGACACGCCTGCTCATCGGCAGCCATGGCCTTGGCGGTCAGGGCGATAATGGGTATGTTGGGGCAATCACCAGCACCGGTCCTGATTCTACGCGTGGCCTCAAGCCCATCCAGCTCCGGCATCATACAATCCATCAGAATCAGGTCATAGCAGCCCTGTTGCAGGTACTCTATGCACTCAAGACCATTGCAGGCGATGGTATAGCGACAGCCAAGCGTCTTCAGCAGTTTGCCGGTGACCATCTGATTTACCGGATTGTCCTCGGCCAGCAATATATTCAGGTTGAGTTCGGATGACATCATTCATGGTCCATTGTGCCGTTATCTAACTCTATATCAGGCACCGGCCACCATGACTTTAGCGCACAAACCCTTTAATGGACTCAGGGCACACAGAAATCGGGAGGTAATTTAAGGACAATCCCCTAGTGGCACAACAACATTTCTCTGACAATGTATGTTGCCTTGTGGCTGGTCAATTATTCGCTGCTCGTTTCGCGATAAAATCACCAGCCAACGGCGGCTGACAAATACCGTAATAAACGTCAAAAGTCCCCGGGGTTTTCACGTCACTACCAGACAGAGACCAATCTGTGAATATTCTAAAAAAACTCGAAGACAGAATCAGCTCAGCACTGATCAGCGCAGGTGCACCAGAAAACACCCCACCAATGGTTCGCCCCGCTGCGCGGGCAGGTTTTGGTGATTACCAGTGCAATGCCGTGATGACAGCGGCAAAAAAGCTGGGTGTTCCACCCCGGGAACTGGCTCAGAAAGTTATCGATCACCTTGATCTGGCGGGGATCGCTGATCAGGTTGATATTGCCGGCCCCGGTTTTATCAACATTCATCTCTCCCGCCCATGGCTTGGCCAGGTACTGACCGTTGCCAGCCAGGGTCCCAGGGCCGGTGTTGCCGAAGCAGAACAGCAGCAGACGATTGTCGTTGATTACTCGGCACCCAACGTCGCCAAAGAGATGCATGTAGGTCATCTGCGCTCGACCATCATTGGCGATGCCGTCACCCGAACTCTGGAATTCCTTGGCCACAAGGTGATCCGCCAGAACCATCTGGGCGACTGGGGCACCCAGTTCGGCATGCTGATTGCTCACCTTGAGGAGCTGCAAAACCAGGACAACAACGCCGCCAGCATGGAGCTTGCCGACCTGGAGGTCTTCTACCGTCAGGCCAAAAAACGCTTTGATGACAGCAGTGATTTTGCTGCCCGGGCCAGAAGCTATGTGGTGCGCCTTCAGGCGGGCGATGAGTACTGTATGGCTCTGTGGCAGAAACTGGTTGATATCACCCTGGCCCATAACCAGCAAGTATACGACCGTCTGAATGTATCCCTGACCAGGGCTGATGCTAAAGGTGAAAGTGCCTACAACGACAGCCTGCCGACCATTATCGCCAAACTGGCAGAAAAAGGCCTGCTCAGTGAGGACAATGGCGCGAAAGTGGTTTTTCTGGATGAATTCAAGAATAAAGACGGCGACCCCATGGGGGTGATTGTGGAAAAATCCGGCGGAGGCTTTCTCTACACCACCACCGATCTGGCCGCAATACACCACCGTTGTCACCAGCTCAGGGCGGATCGCATCCTCTATTATGTGGATGCCCGTCAGGGGCAGCATTTCGACCAGGTCTTTACCATCGCCCGTAAAGCCGGTCTGGTAACAGATCGAGCCTCTTTGGAGCACCACCCCTTTGGTATGATGCTCGGCAAAGACGGCAAGCCGTTTAAAACCCGTGCCGGCACCACCATTAAACTCACCGATCTGCTCGATGAGGCACAGGAACGCGCCGCTGCCCTGATCAACAACAAATCGGCCAGCCTGCCCCCGACGCAGAAAGAACAGGTTATTCGCGCCGTCGCTATCGGCTCAGTGAAATACGCCGACCTGGCCAAGAACCGTACCAGTGATTATGTCTTCGACTGGGATAATATGCTGGCATTTGAAGGCAATACCGCCCCTTACCTGCTTTACGCCTATACCCGGATCATGAGCATTTTCCGCAAGGCCGGGATTCAGGCATCTGACTTGCACGGTGATATCATTCCCGAACACCCCGCTGAGCGCGAGTTGGCACTGCAGCTTGCCCGCTTCAGTGAAACCATTGAATCAGTGGCCAGAGAAGGCCTGCCCCACCAGCTATGCGCTTACCTCTATGAAACCGCGGGGGCATTTATGAAGTTTTACGAAGCCTGCCCGGTCAACCGCGAAGGGGTTAATCCAACACAGCGCAACAGTCGTCTGCTGATTTGCGCCCTGACCGCCAGAACCCTGAAGCTCGGCCTGGACCTGCTGGGCATTGAAACCGTCGAACAGATGTAACAGGACTACTAACTTGAATAACTTAGCTTACCTCGACCAAGTCAGTGCCGCGCCGGTGTGGCGACACTTTCAACAAATCGCCGCCATCCCTCACCCCTCTGGCCATGAACAAGAGCTGTGCCAGTACATCAAGACAGTGGCCGACAACCACGGGCTACGCTGGAAGCAAGACGACGCTGGTAACCTTGTCGTCTACAAGCCGGCAACCACCGGTTATGAAACCAGGCCGGCAACTATCCTCCAGAGCCATGTTGATATGGTGCCGGAAAAAAACCAGGACAGTCCCCACAACTTTTTGACCGACAGCTTACAGTTACAAATACAGGGCGAGTGGTTAACGGCCACCAATACGACGCTGGGAGCCGATAATGGCATTGGCGTTGCCGCCATG
>JAQFVO010001065.1 GCA_027942505.1 Endozoicomonas sp.
TTGATCACTCACTGGCCGCCCCCTGTTTAGGTTTTTAAATTCAGGAGAGGCGACAACTATGTTGGCACAGGGGGAAAGTGAATGAGGCCAATAAGGTAGCAATGTGAAAGAGGACGACCTGGGCACTGGAGAACAGCAACTCCTCAGGGGGCTAAAGGGATCAACATTTTAATTTTACCTTTAGCAAAGATTAACAAGGTTGATTTGCGTCAAGAAAAGTCACAGTTAAGATGAGGCAACAACAGGACGGTAGAGTCTGAACATTCGTTCCCAAACGATTACTTACCCAGCTTGCTGACAGATGTTTCCCTCACCGAGCCTGATTCCCACAGGATGGACAATAGTTGCGGTTGCCGGTGCTGTAACAATCAACGGCAGCGACATAGCAGGTTGAGTGCCGACCGTCGTTTGTGTCGGCAACAGCAACCTTGAATGATGCGGTTCGGCCCTGTTTAAAGGCCCACAACCTTTTCCGCTGCCGCCTCCGTCATAGGTGCCACCAGTGGTGGAATCACGGAAAGGTCCCTGCCCAAATGCAGTCCCACCCCACTGGTCACTTTGTGCAGCATCAGGCAGGTCATCCATACCCTTCCTGTCGAGGCATTTTTCACGCTGCTGATCAGTGTCTCAGCCCGCTCTCGCAAACCAAAGTGCTCCAGCATGCCAAGCATCGGCAACAGCAGAATAAACAGCGATATATAGAGGGCGTCACAAAAAGCTCTGAAAAGAAGGGAACCACGAAGAACACAAAGAAGAGCTTTTCTTTTCCTTCGTGGCCTTCGTGTTCTTCGTGGTTCAAGGCTTTTATGCTTTTTGCGACAGCCTCCTGGTGCCCAGACAATCTCTCGAACAATTGGAAGGCCTGAGCGTGAGTGATACAGAACAAAACACAGAGTCTTTACCGGACAAAAAGCCGGACAATGTTCCACAGAAGAACACCAAAACGGCCCGGCAAGCCGCCAAGCCATCGCCTGGTCAGCCAGCCAGCAAAGGCGGGACAGGCAAGGGCCTGAGCGGATTAGCCCTGCTGCTGTCGGTGTGTGCCCTGGGCCTCAGTGGCTACCTGGGCTGGCGCGGACACACTCTTGAGCAGGCGCTGGTGCAATTGCGTGCCGGGGTGGCTCAGCTGGACCCCCAGCTTGCCCGGCAACAGGCCAGACTGGCGACGCTGGAGCAAAACAGTTCAGCAAACATCGATCAGTACCAACAGCACTTGCAACGACTGCAAGACCAGCTTCAGCAATCACAACAACGTGAAACCCGATTGCTGTCCCGGGTGGATACGCTCTCGGCAAAAGTCCGCACTCTGGAAGGCTCGACCCTCAGCCAGTGGCATATCGCCGAGGTGGAATACCTGCTCAACCTGGCCAATCAGCGACTGATGACCGTTCATGATGTGGCCACCAGCCGTGAGTTGCTGGTCAGCGCCGACAAGATTCTGCAACAGCTGGATGACTACTCACTATTTCCGGTCCGCCAGGCACTGGCCGAAGACCTGGCTGTGTTGCAGACGGCAACCCAGGTCAACCGGCAAAATATCTGGCTGCAGCTTCAGGCCATTGCCAGCCTGGTTCCCAGTCTGACCATACTGGATAACCAGCAACGCCTGGCTGACCTCGTCCAGTCTGCAACAGACAGCAGCGAGACGACCAGCAACGACGCTGGCGCGGAGGCCGGGCGCAGCTGGCAAACCGTAGCCGAGGATGTACTGATGGACACCTGGCAACGATTTACCGACCTGTTTCGTATTACCACCGAGCGAACCAACCCGGTGGAAATAATCCTGACCGATGAGCAAGAGCAACTGGTCCGACAGAAGATGCAGCTGTTAATAGAGCAGGGTCAGCTGGCCTTGATGACCGGCCAGCAGGACATTTATCAACAGAGTCTGCAACAGGCCAGCCAGTGGTTGAACCGCTATTTCGCCGTGGACAGCAACGAAAGCCAACAGTTGGCTGGGGAGCTGGCCGGGCTGGCAAATCTGACCATCGCACCAACCATACCCAGTATTCAACGCTCTCTGGAAGCATTGAAAGCACTCAACATTGCCGAGCCAGACCAACCAGACAGCCAACAGATCAAACCCGGCGCAGACAGTGAGGATCAAAGGGCCACTGAGCCAGCCACATCTGGAGAGCCTGGTCTATGAAAGGCTTTGCACTGTTTTTACTGCTGGTCACCGGTTCCCTGCTGCTGGCCAATGCCATGGTCAGCGACCACGGTTATGTGATGGTCTCATTTGGTCAGACTACCTTTGAGAGCACCCTTTGGGGATTGCTGCTGCTGGTTGTTATCGCCCTGGGGCTGATCTGGCTGGCCCTTGCCCTGGTGCGCACGCTACTGAGCACCTTGAGTGTTGTTTACCCGATGTCCACCAGGGCGCGCAGGATCAAAGCCCGCAAGCTGTTTGACCGGGGGCTGGCTGAGTTTACCATGGGCAACTGGCGCAAGGCCGAACGACTGCTTGGACAAGCTACTAAAAGTGGTGAGTCACCATTAATCAACTACCTGGCCGCTGCCAGGGCTGCCCATGAGGCGGGTAACTACGAGGCCAGTGTCAACTGGCTGCGCCGGGCAGACAGCAAAGCGCCCGGTGCCGAGATGGCTATTGGCATCACTCAGGCGCAACTGCAACTGTCCAGTAACCATCTGGAGCAAGCCCTGGCGACATTGCAACACTTGCATAAAAAGTACCCGCGCCACGTTTACATCCTGAAAATGCTTAAACAGGTTTATACCCGCCTGAATGACTGGCAGTCGCTGGAAAAGCTGCTGCCAGAGCTGCGCCGGCGCAAAGTGATTACCGAAGACGAGTATCGACGCCTCGAGCAGCAGTCATTCAAGGTATTGTTTGACCAGGCCTGCCACTGTGCTCGCAACCGCCACTCGCTGGATGAGAAAATTCAACCAGTCGATACTGTCTGGGCGGGCCTGAGCCGCAACCAACACAAGGACCCGGCAATACTGTACCGCTACTGCGACAGCCTGGTGCGTCTGGGTGCCGGCGAGAAGGCGGAACAGCTGTTGCGGGAGAATCTGAAAAACTGCTACAGCGAGCCACTGATTCGCCTCTACGGCACAACAGACGGCAAAGACAGACAAAAACAACTGCTGTTTGCCGAATCCCTCCTCGCACAACGTACCAACGACCCGGCCCTGCTGTTGACGCTGGGCCGACTGGCACTGCGCAATGAGTTGTGGGGCAAGGCGAGGGAGTACCTGGAGGCCAGCCTGGGGCTGCGCCGGAGCGTTGATGTTTACAACGAGCTGGGCCATCTTCTGGCACACCTTGACCAGTTTGAAACCAGTTCCCGTTACTTTCAGGAAGGCTTGCTGCTGGCTGCCGACAGCGCACCACAACTGGCCAGCCTGCAACGCACCTGACGCTTGCTCCTGGTAGCCATTAACAGCGGCGAATGGATTCGCCGCACCGCCTCATCGGGCAACAGCGGCAGCACTTCTTTCCCTGACCCTGATGGAAAGCATCTCCTTGCAATGGGGAAACCCATCCAGAACCCTGCTTTTGCGTCATGGAACTTTTCGATAAGGTGACTGTCCGATCACAGGGAAATTGAACAGAAGATTCCCATGATTTGCTACCGTTCTGGACGATCAACTCATTGAGGTAACACACTATAAAACCCTACCCTCTCGCCTTTGCCGGAAGCTGGCCAGAGATTTCAGATCCTGGAAAACCAGCTGTGCCACTCTCTGGTTTCACCGCTCAGGGTGAGAAAAAGCCACTGGCCAAGTGTGTGCACTCCATCGATCTGGGCTGTGAGGCGGGGTTAAACGAAACAGTGTCCGATGATATGAGTGGTACTGGTATAAAAAGTCGCAAAACGATCAGGCCTCCTCATCTGGTTCCCAATAAACCAGAACAACTCATCTATTGGCCTTATTACCTGGACAAGAGTGAAAACGTTTACGGTCAGTTAATGGAGCTCGTCTCTCTGGATCAAGTGTTAACTGAGTTGAGCCAGATAAACGGTCTACTATCGAACCCGGCAAAAAGAAAGATTGCTATTAATCACTTTTACAACCTGAGCCACCCCTTGCGTCAGCCGATGGTTTGCGTTGCCAACTCGGTTCCGGTGACCCGACTTCGGGAAGTCTGCCAAGGGGAAATTTCCCCGGATGTCACCGCCAGTTTATTCAGTTCCATTGAGGAAAAATTCACCTCGAACAGGGAATTCAAACCGATGAACCCGAAAAAACTGGCCAACAGGCTGTGCCGTGAGACTGATAAACTGTTCCTGCAACTGTTCACAGAGCCAGAGTTATTCGGGTCATCGTCGCATACTATGGGGTCAGTGAGCCGGTTTCTGGCCAGGCATGGTGTGCACCCCACGATTGTTCACCAACTATTTTCCAGCACGGGTAATTACCGACATTTCATGGTTATTCCCACTCGATCCACCTGTTACCTGGTGTGCAACAACAGACCTTGGTTGAAGACGAAGCAATACTTGTCCAACGGTGATTTATCCGTTCTGAGCAGCATGGGAATAACTTGTCAGACGTTTATCTATGAGACTGTTGAACCACTCAAAACGAAATTATGCAACACGTTATGCTGGTTCCAGTATCCAAAACTACTGGAACTTTACCAAAGTAATGAGATGTTTATGCAGTTGGAACAAGTTGGCAGTTGCTCGACGACCCAAGTCCGGAGCAAGGTGATTTTTTTGGCATCCAAAGAGGCACGCAGTAAATTGTCTGCAACCGATATCCCGGATCACCCCCTGCCGTTCATGGCAATGCTTGATCCCTCCTTGCTATTACCGCTGCCGAGGTTGTCGCAAAAAACATAAAAGCCTTGAACCACGAAGAACACGAAGGCCACTAAGGAAAAGAAAAGCTCTTCTTTGTGTTCTTCGTGTTCTTCGTGGTTTTCCTTCTTTTCAGAGCTTTTTGCGACACCCTCTGCCGGGTATGTCAGGGGAGTAGGT
>JAQFVO010001091.1 GCA_027942505.1 Endozoicomonas sp.
GACTGCCACCGGAACGTGCTGAAGAGATACTGAAAAGCCACCCGCTCAAGGGTACATTGACTGCTGACTAAAATGCCCTGGTGTAAGGTGACTGGCCAGTACTTTGCTTAACTCATGGTCAGTTTGATGACTGCCCGTGGCCGCAAGTTGATGGGCAGCGGGTTGGATTGGGTATGAATGATCACGCCCTTCTCAAAATCCATTACCTTTTGCTTGGCATAAAGGGGCAGGCCAATGGTGTTGACTGTTTCCACGAAGTCTGCCGGGGCAAACCAGATCTTGAAGATATCCGCACCGGTCGGGTAGAGATAGGCTTCATTGGCCGCAACAAAATCATTGCCGCCCACTGATCCCCGGTACTCTTCCCAATCAATATCCGCAAAGCGGAACCGGCCCTTGGGATCGTTACGCAGCGCCTCACCATCCTGCCAGCGCTGGTAGGCTTCTTTGACTGACTTGTGGCCAACCAGCGCGTCAAAGAACTCCGAACCACAAAAAGCGTGCAAGCCGTTGTAGGGCAGGGCACCCAGGGCATCATCCACCAGACGACGGGCTTTAACGCCTTGTGCTCGCACGTCAGTAGTGGTGCTGCTGAACTTGAAGTCGTGGGTCTGCTGGGTAACGCCAAACTCATCAAACAGGTCCATATCCAGCCAACGATTCCAAACCGGTCGGCAGAACTGAAAGATGATCTGGTTATGCTGGATTTGCTGAATGCGTCGGCGGAACTCGTTGATGATCAGCCGCAGTGCCCGGTCACTGACGCCCGCCATATCACCCGACAGCAGTTCATAGGGCAGGCCAATACCGGCAGCAATGGCCATCAGTTGCTGTTTCATAAAATTGGGATAGTCCGCTGCCGTTCCGGGTGGATTGTTGAACTCTACTTCTTCCCCTGGTGCGAGTTCCTGCATAGTTCCCGGTTCCAGAGCGACCATCGGTAAACCGTTGTCGCCAAACACCAGTGGCTTACCGGTCAATGGATCAATGGGTTCTTCAGGTATGGGGCGATCAACCCCGCAAATCCCATCAGTTGTTGTTAATACCTCCCAAAAGCCCTCCCGGATGGCTTCCCACAATGCTTACGAACAGTCCAAGAAACGGCAGGCTTCCCGCAAGGCTTACCGTCAATCCGATAAAGGGATAGCTTCCAGCAAGGCTTACGGAAGTCTTCTCGCAAGGCTTACCGTCAATCCAATGAATGGAAGGCTTACCAGAAGGCTTACTATGAAGTTTTCAAAAATACCGGTGATAGAGAACAAGCAAAAATTGCTGGTAAGCAAGCTAGCGCTTTAATAAAAAAATCAAATAAAACCAAGAAAAGTGAGCTTGAATCGATATCCATTTCTCCTCTCACCCCCCGCCTCTCAGGTTGACTGGAAAGTCAATAATCGAAGGGTAAGAAGGTATTGATTATCATCATCTGGATAGGCGAATGGCATAACCTGCTGTGCCTCTACGGGAGCACGGTTAGACCGGTCAAAGATCACGCCGAATTGCCTGCCATCGGGCAGTGTCAGGCTCATGGTTTTATTGGCC
>JAQFVO010001146.1 GCA_027942505.1 Endozoicomonas sp.
GCAACGCTGTGAGTTTACTCTGACGAAAACCCTGTCCAGCCAACTGCAACAATTGGCCCGTGCTCAGCAGAGCACCCTCTACACCGTCATGCTCAGCGCCTTTGCCCTGCTGCTTAGCCGCTACAGCGGCCAGAATGATCTGGCGGTGGGCAGCCCCATTGCCAATCGCCACCACCCGCAACTGGAGTCTCTGGTGGGTTTTCTGACCAATACTCTGGTGGTACGCACGACAGTTAATGAACAACAGAGTTTTCGGGATCTGGTTTCGCAGGTGCACAACAGCGTCACCGATATGCAGCAGTACCAGGAGATTCCTTTTGAGCAACTGGTGGAACAGCTGGCCATTGAACGGGACCCGTCCCGTCATCCTCTGTTTCAGGTGCTGTTTGCTGTGCAGCATTTCACGCCGGTGGATCACCTGGCTGGCAGTGATGCCATTCGGCCCATACCTTTGCCAGAAGGGGCGACAACGGCCAAGTTTGATCTCTCTTTGTTTATAGACGACGGCGATGATCAATTTACGGCCATGCTTGAGTATCCCGTGGCTCTGTTCAAGGCTGCCACCATTGAGCGGCTCTGGTGCCATTATGTGCGGGTGCTGGAGCAAGTGGTGGCAAAGCCAGACACGCAATTGCAGAATATCAGCCTGCTCAGCCGCGATGAATACCAGCAGATTGTCGTAGACTGGAACCACAATGACTGGCAATTTCCACCAGAACAAGCCAACTTGTTGCTGCACCAGCTGTTTGAACAACAGACCCAACAATCGTTTTTACAGCAATGGAATTGTAAAACACTTCTTTGGATGTTTCCATGAAAAACCAAGGCCTTAACGAGTTTGGGAACTTACTTGAAGCTCTGTTGTATTATTTTTTCTTTTTTTGCGCCCTAATGGACCTTGGCTACGAATGAGTTTTTAGAAGCTAAGGAAAGGAGCTAGTGCAGTCAACTTCTTCACGTTTGCTCGATGTATAATGCATATCTGTTGTTTTGATAATGTAATGTAAAATACCAACAAACCAGGCACGCAATGGTTGTGCGACCGGATGCTTGGATATGAGTGTTTCTTCGCCCTCGAGAGAGTATGAGGCCTTTAGGCAACGCGAGCCGTTGAGAAGTCTGGAAGGGGTCTGGAACCGAAATAGTAAAAGAGGCTCCTGTGGGTAGTAGGTAGTTCATTAGGCGTTGTTTTTTCAAACTCAAGAGGTGTGGCCCAATAAAGCTTTCTGATTGGTCAAATGGGTCACGTGGTACAAAATACTGCTCTGTGATTGGTTACTACCCGTCGGAGCCTCCTTTAGTTCTAACCGATTTACAGACCCCCAGCAAACCTCTCTCAGGTTCATTTCAACTCTATTGCGCGGGCGGAGAAACGCTCGCCTTGCAGCGCTAATAATATGACGAGGGCTTGCTTGTAGGTTAGACGAATAATTGTAGCCACTGATCACAGGGATTAAAAGGTACTATCGGTGCATCACAATTGACGCCAAAAAGTTACGAAAGATTCTATTCGCTGACCTGAGAAATTGCATTGTCAGTCAAAATCCACACCCATTCTCTGATCATGTCCAATTGTTCCGCTTGTTCCAGTACTTGTGGTACATAATCAGCTTCGCAACTTAACAGTATCACGCGTGCGCCCGCCCCCCTTCAGAAACACACC
>JAQFVO010000327.1 GCA_027942505.1 Endozoicomonas sp.
AGCAGCCATGGTCGTCACCGAGAGTACTGCACAGGCTATTCCCAGGTACAAGGTAGGTTCAACAGCTGAGCAGCATCTGATACCCATGCGGCCACGGTCAGTATTTTCAGGGGACAAATCGTCCGGCTTTTTCTGGGCTGTTGTCGCTTTATTGACTGGAGTCATTGGCTCTATTTCCTCGTTGGCATAAGACGTGCTAATGGATCAGTTTCCTCCGAAACGTGACCAGTTTGCGTTCAACAAGTTCTGTTTCTGAGCAATTTTTTTGCTCAATGTTGATTGGCCGCCGACAGGGTTTATCAGCGCAGTCGTTGAGGTAGAGGGCGATTTCCACAATATAATCAGTCAGCGCCTCATCCATAATTTCCTGAACTTCTCTGGCTGAAACTCTGGTTGTCAGCGAAAAGCTCTCTTCACCGGCAGTGGTACCAGCCGCTGCATCAGCAATCCCGGTAGCCAGCGCAGCACCATTAATGGGCGGGCACAGTGCATTGAGTAGATCCATCGTCGCATATTGCACATCTGCTTCTGTGGCTGACTGTGGAGCCCGGACCTGCGCTCTCAGGCTTAGCGTGGTCCGCAGCATGATGTGAGCATTGATTTTTTTGATGACTGTCGGAACCAGGGTGTTGCTTTCCATGGCATCCTCAAGAACGCTGAGTACTTCCCGCATCTGCATAACCAGTGGATCGAATGTGGTGACTTCAGTGTCTGATTGGGGGACCTCCAGACCCTCCAGCCCGCCGGGTAATTTCAGTTTCTCAAGCCCCTCAGGGCTGATTACTTTGGAAAAATACTGTTTAGCCAGAGCTTTGATGGCGATTTGGTCAAGGGTTTGCAGGTCTGCGATATCATGGGTCATGATCTCTTTCAGCGTCAGGGCTGAATCGGGAATGACCTGCCAATTTGCCAGGTCGGTCATTACCGTGTCAGGAGGTTGGTAAACAGTACCAACGGGAGCTACGTAGGGCAGTGGTGGTGACTCCATTGGAATTTCATAATATTCTGCAAATGGCCTCAGCATGTCCCTGGCCTTATTGACCAGCTCACTCATTGACTGTCCACTAGCCCAGACCAGACCTTGTTGTGTATCACAGACGGTAAGGCGCAGTACCTGTGCCACTCTTTTCAGTTCAACAAATATGACATGCTGCGCCTGGGCTGCATCCTGTTGGAGGCCAATCTGCAATTGTGCCGAAACGTCTGCGCCATCAGGGAGTGTCTTTGCTTGCAGCTCAAAAGCAGTGACCATCTCCTCAAACAAATCCGCAATGGACTCAATAGTCTCTCCATCGTTAACTTCAGTTTGCATGTAATCAAGGATCTTTGCTAATTTGCTGACATAATGGCTATTGGGTTTTATCTTCATGTAAAGTCGAAGGAGTCTTGTGGGATCGTCAGTTTCCAGCCAGCATTTTGATGAAATCTCCTGTATTATCAGTCTCACAAGAAAAGGCAATTCAGCATATCCAATACCCCAAAAAACAGAATTCACCATATTTTTAATGGCCTTCGGGATTGGTGTTCCTGCATAGCTGGCGATAGTCAGTGCAGTAACATCCCCAACACACACACCATCGTCTTCATCAATATACTCCATCAGCAATTGCAGTGGGTTCCATGCCAGGCCAAAATTAAGGACTGATGACAAGGGGAAACTGCCGAGGGTGATGGCTATCTGTTCAATCTCCGACGAAGAATTACGAACCATGTACATAAATGCTGATATCAAGTCTGTTCCGTGGGCTGACGGCACAAAGTCCCCGTTTACATAATTCAGAACGTTAACGTTAAA
>JAQFVO010000358.1 GCA_027942505.1 Endozoicomonas sp.
ATGCCCAGCTCCAGGTACAAAAAAGCGGTCAGGCGCGTGGTCTCTCTTTCGTACCGGCGTAGTGTTTCCGGGGAGCGAGAGGCCGACTTATTGAGAAACAGCCTTAACGCATCGCCATCACTGACGGCACCGATCATGTTGTCATGCTCACCAGAGGTGAGATAACCAGGAAGAACTCCAGAGCTGACTGGGGTATTCACACTCACTGCTTCACCTCTGGCGTTTTAGGTAGTGCCTTTTCATACGCTTGCGCAGCACCACGGACTCGCTCAAGCTCAAGCTCCACGCTGGCCAGTTGGCTGATGCGTTCTTGTGATTGGGCCAGCTGCTGGGCCAGTTGCTCATTGCCTGCCTGCAAGGTGTTGCAACGTTGTTCACTGATTGACAGCTGCCCGGATTCAGTTTGCAGATGACGCACCAGGGGCAACAACTCGTCCTGTTTGCAGTCAAGCAGAATCATGACCTGGTTTACCAGCTGGCAGGCTGCCTGCACTTTTTCCTGTTCACCGGCCAGTGTAGTGCGCTCTTCACAGGCACGAATGTAGGCCCTGGACTTACTCTCAAGACGACTGCTCAGTTCAAGATTCTCTTTTTTTAACTCCTGTTGCTGATCATTGAGTTTCTCGACCCGCTTTTCCAGGCCCTGTTTCAACCTGCGTTCATCATCTACCACGCCGAGCCAGTGGTTGAGTTGCTCTTGGTGGCGCTGATCGAGCTGTTTTTCCAGCGTGCTTAATGCCTGTTGCTGCATGATTTTTTGCTCTTCTGCCAGGGACTGCAGGTGCTCGTTTTTCTGATGCAGGGAGTGCAAGGCATTCTGTGCATCCCTGAGCTCATCATCTTTTTGTGCCATCAACTGTTTCAGGGTATCGAGCTCTGCTCCCAATTCTTCGTTTCGAGTCTGCAGCTCACTATTGCGCAAAGTGAACTGCCCAATTTTATCAAACTGCTGGCTCATGGTTTCTTTGAGCTCGTCAATCTCCTGATTGGCGCTCTCCTCGAAAAGCTGTTGATCCTCAGACAGCTGATGCTTCCAACGGGCAATCCCTCTTTTCAGGTCTCGCACCAGATCCTCAGGAAGCTCAAGCTCCTGTTCACTCCCAACAAAAGCCAGATAGCGCCACTCATTGTAATAGGGCAATACAGTCTGCTTGCCCATTTTGGCCAGACGGGCAACTTTGTCGGCATTAATCCGCTCTCCGCTTTCCCTG
>JAQFVO010001196.1 GCA_027942505.1 Endozoicomonas sp.
GGTGTGTTTCTGAAGCGTTTGTGGTAGACCAGCAGGTCTTCAGACGTTAAGTCAAACGCGAGGTAAAACGTCTGCTCGTTGTCGGCGCTGGCAATAAAATCGTAGCGGCCCTGATAGATCGACTCGCCGATCACGCCGACATTGAGGCCCGGCGTGCCACGAATCTGCTCCGGCGTGGCGACGGGTATCCAGCCAGAGAACTGGTCGGTCTGGCAAACCGGAACTGTAGGCCGATACTGGGGTCGTAGCGCATTTCCAGTGATCCCTGGAGATTGCCCTCGTCGTCAAACAAACTGTCCAGCAGCTCAGCAATGGTTTTATTGCCAATCTCGGCGGCATTGAGATAACGCACCAGGTTCTCGAACTCGACACTGATATTGCCGGAACTGGTGTAGTTTTGCGGGTGTTGCTGTCGCAGACGGGCCACGGCTGATCTCCTTTTGCTAAGACGGCGCTAAGACTGGCGAGTGGTCACGGCAAACCCCACGACGCGCAACAGGCCGCCCTCGTCCGACGTAATGGTAAAGCGCAGTTGCAGGCCGATATAACGCACCGGGAACTGAAGCTCATACTGTTCATAGAGCGATTTAACGGGCGTCCGACCGTCGTTGTCGTCGTCTTTTATGTCAAATGTCAGTGCATGAAGTTTGTTTTTCTGCTGGTCGTAGGCGTCGACCACCACGCGACCGGAACCGGACGCTTGCAGGATCAACGAGTGCGCCTGCTTCGGTTCGCTTAAAGAGCCTTGCCAGAGCAGGGGCGTGGCGAACGTGCAGGTCGGGGTCAGGCCCACGGTCTCCTCGGGCTTGCGAACATCAAAGGTGCCGCCCGGTGTGCCGATCACCAGCGAGCCTGCCAGGAAATCAGCGCAGCGACTGTTGAGAAAATTACCGGTGGACCACTGCGGCTCGCCCTCGGGACCAAACGAGAGGGACAGGCGGTGCGCTATGTCGTCGGTCTGGGGAAAGTAAATATGATAACGCATGTTATCGGCGTCCCAGACGGCATTGATGTCCTGTGGATTGGGCACTTTGTTCAGGTACTCCCGGTACAAGGTACGAATACGCTCGGACATCGTGACCTGGCTGACCATGATGCCGTTTTCCCGAGAGCGCCGGACAGCGTGCACGCCGGTTCGGGAACAGAACAGCAGGTCGCCGTCCGCCTGGCAAATGCTGTTGTGCGAGACACAGCCGACGTTAACACTGGAACGGTCGTCGATCTGCCAGAGGTCGACACTGGCGTCCATGTTGTAAATAAAACACTTGTCCGAGGTAAACACCGCCAGCTTGTTCTGCTCGAACGCGCCCAGCCCTGTTACCTTGTCTGCCGTGCCCAGCAAGTTACCGATGTCAAAAAACGCCGCCCGTAACACGTTGGTGGAACCGGGTTCCTCGTCGTCGGGCCAGATGTCGTCGCTCGACCCGGCTGGCCCAGATTCTCGTGGGTCGGGAAATCCCGCCAGAAACAAACAACCGCCGCTGTACCGAACAGGCAAACGCCGGACGAATACTGTCCAGCCCGTCCGACTGGTTGCGCTCCCATTTGATACCGTCATAACGGTACGTCGGCAGGGCTTTGGAGAACACATGCAGGCGCTGGTTGTAAATCACCGAACTGACCACGGCACCCAGCGGGTAGATTTCTTCCTGCGAGTGCTGACTGTCGGTATTAAACGACAGCCCGCCGCCGGATCGCTCGACCCAGAATATCTGGTTGTCGTTAATGTGCCGGATATGAACAATCGAATGGT
>JAQFVO010001220.1 GCA_027942505.1 Endozoicomonas sp.
CTCTGGCTACCTGGCCAGCAATTATTAAACGGCCGTTACGCCAACCGTTACGCATACCGCCGCTACTACCTCTACGGCTACCACCGCTACGACTCCGGCTTCCACCGCTACGAGTGCGGCCACCACCCCGGCTTCCACCGCTACGACTGCGACCACCACCCCGGCTACTGGAAGATCTGCCACCGCCTCTGGCACTGCCACCTCTGCCTCTGGGTGAGCGTTTTTCCCTGGAAACTTCATCCTGACTCTGGTCCAGTGCGGCCATCCAGGCTGGCTCAGTTGGTTGTGGCATGTCGGGCAGGGCAATGGACTGCGGCTGACGCCATGAGTCGTTGTAAGTGTTAGGGACAGTCGCACCAGCTACACCCCTGGCAAACAGAGTCAGCAAGGTAAACGCTTTGCCGGGTGTTGAGAAAAGATAGTGTGCAGGGTTGGGTATGGATAGTTTACAAATGGCAGACGCAGCGGATCGGGCAGAACCAGCAAGCCAATTGCCCGCAGTTGAAGCGGAGCTTGTATCTGAATGCTGTGCGCCGATTGGGGCGTGATTTGGAATGTCTTGTATCATGGTCAACTAACTCCTTCTTACCTCGCGTTCAAGAAATTAGCGAGGTTCCAATTTTGACCACTGGTGTGAGATTTTGTTCCCAACGGGTGACCATAAACATGGCAGTGGTTTTCTGATGCTGATCAAATCCATTGATTTTTTTGCAAGGCACAAGGCACCCATAAATTATTCTGTCAAGAAAGTAGGTATCCTTATATCCCTTAGGCAACGGAGTCAGTGTAACAAACCAACTTGTTAGTTATTTACAGACAAAGAAATGATTAGGTAATCAAACCCCTTTATGAAACCGAAAAGGTCAATTTATTACCATTACCAAACGGGAAATACTGTCCCTTATTGAATACTTTTTGCACAGCGCTTAATCAGTGTTGTAAAGGAAATTGAGAAAACCCTGCAGATAAAAGTGGTAATGGAGGCTTTAGATAATGGGCACTATGACAAGTTGGCTGATCAAATCTGGACCACTTGGCGGATTTTCGAGTAAAGGTATTCAAGATCGTTATAGCCACAGGCCTTATAGATAATGCGTTTAATACCACCGTTGAAAGCCTCGATCTTCGCACTGGTTATACGATGATGGCAGTATGACAGAAGCCCCTCATGCACTCTGTCT
>JAQFVO010001279.1 GCA_027942505.1 Endozoicomonas sp.
CCCATTCATCGTCTGCGATCGAGTCTTTCACAATGCCGGCGCCAGAATAAAGCATCAGGACGTCGTCTACCAGACGGGCACTGCGAATGGCCACGCTAAAATCACTACTGTTGATAGCCAGCACACCACAAACACCTGCGTACAGGCCCCGGGCATAGGGCTCGTACCTCTCGATAAACTGGCGTGACTGCAGCCTTGGGGTTCCCCCTACCGCGGGCGTCGGATGAAGTGCACGCAGTAAGTGCTCGTCGTTTACTTCGGGATTCAGCACGCCACGAAGCTGATAACGCAAATGCTGAATGTGCCGGAGTTTAACCACGGAGTGGCTGCGATCAGCCTCCAGAGAGTGGCACAAAGGTTGCAATCTCCGGCATATGTCGTCCAGAACCAGACGATTCTCATGGATGTTTTTGCTGTCAGACATCAGCAAGCCTGCCAGTTGAGAATCTTCAGCCTGATTCTGCCCGCGTGCAATGGTGCCTGCCAGCGCCTCGGTAGAGACAAGATTTTCCAGCCGTTTAACCAGGCGTTCTGGCGAGCAACCGAAAAAAGTCTCGCCCTGCTGGTGCAATAAAAACTGGTAAGTCTGCGGATTAGCCTGTTGCCAGGCACACAACAAAGACCAGGTTGAGAACGCCCCGGTCAGTTGCAGTCGGGTTTCCCTGGACAGTACTACTTTATCCATACTGCCTGCGAAAAACTGCTGGCCCGCGTTGCTAACCATCTGCCGCCATGTGGCTAAATCCGGTCTGTAGCCGGCAAGATGGACATTAAAGCCAGTTTCAGGCAGCTGCTGGGTGAACTTCAGTGCATCAATAAGTTCAAGAGCCTTATGCAGGCTCCTGCGGTAATCTGTATCATTAGCTGCCGTGATATTAACCCCGAGTACCATCCCCTTGCGAGTCTGCACCAGATCCAGAAGTGGAAGATACACCGCTCCATAGCCGAATACCGGCCAGATCGAAGAGTGGCTGTCGGAGAATGAGAGGTAGCAAAGACAGCGGCAGCTGTCTGGGTCTGACAACTGGCCCAGTAACCGGCGTGCGCTGGCAAATGCCGGGGCGATATCCTGAATACCAGATAATCTGACCGACCAGCTTATACCCAGGGCACCGATGGCACAATCCCCTTCCCGATCTTTCCAGAAAGCTTTTTCAGCGCAACACTGGGCAGCCAGAAAACCCGGCAGGTGAATAGTGGGCATCGGCAACTCTATTCTCAACAGCTGCCTTTCAGGCACTGCCTGAAGTAACAACGTGTGCAACTGTTGCGCCAGAAGAGCAAACCGTGCCTTTACAGGACTCATCAGAAAACTCTGTCAACGAAAGTCATGGGATGAAAACCGTCGTAAAATAGCGTAATTGTACGTAGATTGGCCATCACTATCTTGGCTGTATTTGTCGGGAGGCGCTATGCTTGCCGGAGCAATTAACCATTCGACCAGATTTGACCGAAACTGGTCGACTTACAAAGGTATCAGCGCATCATGGCCACCAATGGAGAGTCAGCCAGAAAATGGCTCGAGGAGAATGCAGAACTGGTTTCTGAACAACGGGTTGTTCAGATACGAAGCAATTTAGTAAAAAAAATCGATCTCCTTGCTGAGTCCGGTGGTGATATGTCCGACGAATACCAGGGGCTGCTTGAGGCTCTTGATGTCATGGATGACTGGCTGCAACAGGGAGGGACAGCTCAGGAAGCACCAGCACAACCTTCTGACCTGGATTACCGCGGGCTTATCGAGGAACCCTCCGAACCTGCACCCTTGCTGAGTCCGGAAGAGAAACGCCAGCGCTTTCAAAATCTTCTCAAAGCCAGCAAAGAATAAGCCCGATGGCTTCGGCAGCCCTTCCAATGCAAACTGGATTGGCTGCTTATACTTTCAACCTTTCGCACTCCTCAACCACCCGGTCATAGGTCCAGTCCCCACCTCCCGGGTGGTCTACATTGTGCTCATTGAGCTTCTGACACATCTGCATAGGGTTCAGCCCCTTTTTGGCCAGACGTTCCAGTGTTTGCTTCATCTCAACATCGGCCTCGCTCAGTTCCCGGGAATCTCTTGATCCTTTCTTTCTGACGGCCACCTTTATTTGTTTCATAGACACCTTACTCAAGATTGATGTTCAAAGAGAGCCTGCGGCTCGACATAATCTATACTCACTTTCTGCGTGCAGTAAAGCAGGAGGAGCAAGATGAAACGTCTTTACTACCTGACTGACTCTCTCGACAGCGTAACCGTTATTTCCGAAGACCTTCACCGGGACGGCATTACTGACTGGCATCTCCATGTTTTGAGCCGGAACGAAGCTGGCCTCTACCGCCGGCAGATACACAGTGCCAACATGCTTCAGGAAAATGACGTGATCCATTCTGGCCAGCTCGGTGCTCTTATGGGGGGTGTGACTGGGCTTCTGGCGGCAACATTACTGGAATGGTGGAATCCTTTCGGCGTTGATATTCCCCTGCCCGCCCTCATCATTGTGGCCGGTGTCTTTACCATGTTCGGTGCCTGGAGCGGCGGACTGGCAGGAGTCACACGGGAAAATTACAAAATTGCCCAATTTCACGACGATCTGGTCAAAGGCAAACACCTGATTATGGTTGATGTTTCCAGAATGCAGGAAAAGCGGATACGCTACCACCTCAGCCGATATCACCCGGAAGCCTGCCTTGCCGGAGAAGATACAACGTTAATACTCCCCTTCAGCCCCAACTTCTGGCACTATCCACGACACAACTAAGGGTCTTGTAGTAACTTTGATATTTCTGGGGGCGCTGCCTGCTTCCCGCAAAAGCACAAACGATCGGGCTTTTGCGGAAAGCGTTCTGAAATGTTGTCATTATTTCAGCACAGTTCCTAAGCACTTAACCGCAATTGGTGGCAAAACAAAAGTGACTGAGGCGTTTTGCCACCGTCAATTTGGGTGCATTAAACACCTCCCCCCCTGAACAGACAAGAATAATTCATGCGAAAGTAAGCCAGAAAAATGGCAGTAATTATTACTATGAGTTTGGTTTGTCTAGCATGAAATAATGAATTCATATTTGGGGAATATCATGAACTCTTCAAGCAGCCTTACGAACCTTAATATACAAACACCTCACCTGAAAGCATTCAAAGGCATTAAAGATGGAGAAGCAAGCAGTGTTTTCAACAAAAATGGTGAACTTAGCACTTCAAATTCGTTTGGCCGCAAGGTAAAAAAATTAACTGAACCACTTCGCAAAAGTTCCTTTAGTGCAAGGAAGCACAGGGAGGATTACAGGAAAGACCTTTCCAATAGACGTGCTCAAATTCTCTGTCCAAAGTCTGAAATGCCTGAAAAGCAGTTAAATATCGAAAGTCAACTCCTTGATCTGGTTAAACAAGTCTCATCCGATCAGCAAGAAACTGGCAAATCCATTGTAGAAGTTAAGCCATTACTCAAGCAAATTCAGCAGGATATACGCGTCTATTTTACCAACGAAATCAGGCAATGTAACTCACCAACTAAGTTAAGGGACCTCCATTCAAGAATAGAATTATTAACACCCACATCCGAATATGACAGAGACTCTGACCGTAAGCTGGATGGTAAAAGTATTGAAACTTTAAAAAATGAGCTGAATAGTCAGTGTGATCGTGTTGTGCACCAGCTAAATATTGAGCTTAACCCCAAGCTCAATCAAGCAACCGGAGAAGTCAATTCTGAATCGGATAAAAGCAGTAACTCATCGACCTTAGAAACTTTAGAAGTTAAATGCGACGACATCATTTGCTGGATAGATACCATTCGAGATATCTCTCCAAATGTATTCGGAGACCGTCGTGACAAGATGTGTCAGTTATTGGGTGATACATTTTTGAGCGGTTTGGATTCGATAAATTATCACTCTGACGATTTGAATGAGACAAAAACAGCATTCTCAAAAATCCCTGAAATATCAGAAACTGTTAGTAAAGCCATCAAAGATAATACTGATGACAGCCAGAAAACGTTGAAAGCCATCTCTAAGGCAACGTCATCGAAACAAAGCATCCTTGAAGAACAGCTAAACCAGTTACCGAATGCTGGTGATAACTACAGCACTTGCTCTAAAGCATTGGATCAATCTCGGGAAAAAGTATTCAGC
>JAQFVO010000361.1 GCA_027942505.1 Endozoicomonas sp.
ACAGTGTTTACAGTGGTTCTCACTGGCAGCTGCTACTGAAGTCGCAGTTCTTAATTCAATGGCCCGCTCTGGTGGCTGGGTTGGTCCGATGTCGCGCAGGGCAAGGGCGTTTGCTGAGGGGTATTCAGTGTTCTGTTTAGTTCTTCGCGGGTGACTGGCGGATGCAGCAGTGGATGAGGAGAAGTTAATGTTCTTTTCCATGGTGACCACCCAGGGATAAGGGTTATTGGCTGATACGGAACTGTCGTTATTGCTCTTACTACAGGACGGCTTCTTTTTGCCACGGCGGCATGGAGAAAGCGATTTGAACTATTCAGTCCCGAGCAGCGGAAAGTTGCTGTAATTCTCTTCAGCTCTATGAATGGAGTAGTATATATTGATACCTTGCTTTTTTGCAGACGACACGTAGCTGCGGATTCTCGTAAACTCGGAACCACCGTCAACACTACTTCAGCTTTGCCATCTTGGTATCCCTTTCGCTGCCGTTGTTATAGAAGGTGAAGTCCGTCATGTTGAGAGTCATCGTTTTTATTGGGCTTTTGGTAACCATCAGGCGATGGGGTTTTACTGCTGTTCTGACTGTTTTTGCCAACCATCCCTTCCAACTCAAGGCAGCACTCTTCAAGGTAAGCAACCTTCATGTGCAGTCGTGCAATTCCAGCTAAGAGCGCATCACTTTATTGAAGACGCTTCCTGAGGCATGTCGGATATGGAGCTGAAATAGGGTGACGCTCAGACTGGCAGAAAATTCAGGAATTTCCAATGGGTTTTTTTGCGGGTGCTGAATAGTTACAAAAGGATTAAGAAAAGGGTAGTATTTTATAAATAACAAAGTACCAAGAAGCGTAGCAACGATAATAATAAGGAAGGGATGCTTAATGCAAATACAAAAAATTTATAATCTTGTTTCTATTTCTTTAGGTTTTTTCTCTATTTCAGCCTCAATGATTAGTAATGCTCTCGATTTGAGGCCGGATGCTCTATCGCTTGGTTTTGGGGGAGATATTTTTTATAACTCTGAGATCAGTCAGAAAAGGGTAGGGCTGCGATGGGATCTGTGGGAAGCCGAGACTAATCTTCTTGGTGGTAGTTTGAGCAATTATGGCGAGCTGGCTGTTAATTTCTGGGAAAGCAAACTGAACTCGTCGGATAATCCCGGACAGGGAGAAAACCATGTAAATGGTGTAAGTTTTTCACCGGTTTTTCGATGGAAGACTACCTTGTCTGATAAGTTTGATGGCTTTATAGACACGGGGGTAGGGCTGAGCTATCAATCCGATAAGGATTTACCGAAAAGCAACTGGAAGAGCGTGAATATGGGCGGTCGCATACAATTCGAGATTCGTATGGCTGTTGGTACGATCTATCAGGATCGCTATGAGTTATCAGTAGGCTGGTTTCATTACTCTAATGCTGAACTCCATGACCAGAATGAAGGGCTTGATTTCTGGACCCTGCAGACTGGCTTTCATTGGTGACGTAAAATGAGTTGAGGTCCTGTATTGATGGCCGGTTAACTCTGGGAACCTTTGAAGGATAGTGGGTAATTTCCATTGCTATCCGGCTTGCCTAATAAATTCAGGCCATTTTTTATGGCCTCTGGCAGTGAACTGTCGGGGGTCAGTTTTCCGGTGAATGAGTAGTGACCATTTATCCCCGCCATGAATTTACCATCGCCGCTAACCATGGATGATTCCTGGTTTATCCTGGCAATGAACTTCTGATTCTGACAGCTCAACTCCGCTGTTGAGTTACCTAGATCAAACTGGCCGAAGGCAGATCGCAGTTGACTGCTGACCAGTTCGGCGTTGCCAGTAAATCCGGTACAGCCCTGGTCGTTTACGGTCAGATCGTCTACCTGCAATCGCACATTGCCGGTGAGATCGCCGGGCATCTGATGATTGATTGCTGATGCCAGCCATTGGGCAGTGGTATTCAATTCAAGATTTTTCAGGTTGACGGAGTGCCGGCCAAGGGTTACCGTGCCGCTCCCTTCAAAAGCTTTTGTTAAATCCCCCAATTCTACGTCAATTTTCAGATTCCCTTTCAAAAGAGAAGCAGGCTCAACCTGCCAGTAAATGGATGGCAGCATCAGCGATTGACGGGAGACCGCTACCGTCACGCTTTCTGCTGCGCCAGACCAGACGGTACCGCTTATGTTTGCTGGTTTGATGGGCAGCCGGTCCGTTGGCAAATACTGCCACAGTGCCTCAGCGGGGAGATTGGCCACCAGAAACCCGCTATAGCTGATCAGGCCAACCACTGAAAGCAAGGTAATCTTACCGATTTTTTTCCGCACCACAGTCTGTAGCATTATTCAGTTAACCACGCTCAAGCTGTAAACGACGAATTTCAACTACTCCGCTGGTATCCGTGGATTCCAGCTGTAGGCTTCTGACGTTTATTTGATATTGCTGTTCAAGGGTCCTCAGCCAGCCCATCAGATGATCAAACCGGACATTGGCCAGGTCAATATCCAAAAGCTCCTCTCGATTCTCTACTCGCTGAATAATTAGCCGATGCTTCCCCGCCAATTGATGTACCAGCTGATCCATCGGGGTGTTGCTGACAGAGCGTTCTGTGGCTCCAGCTGCTCTCAGGCTGAGAATCTGTTCCGCTTGTTGCTGTACCAGTGATAATTGAGCCCGGCTTGTGGCCAGATTTTTCTCCGCCAGCATTTTTCGCTCAGAAAATGGAGTGACTATACCCTGCCAGAGCAGCCAGATAAACAGGGTAACCAAGGCGATTGTTGTGAGCCATTGCTCTCTCGACGACATCTGACGCCAGCGATTGGTAGCGGCAAGACAGATGATTTTCAAGCGTTCCATGTCGGTATTGATGGCGGTTTTCATGACAAATCTCCTGAAATCACCAATTGCCCCGTTACGTTATCTCCAGTTTGCTCCAGTGCTTCAATAGTCAGCGTTAATTCTCCATCGTCTATTTCACTGGCAAACCGTTCCCGCAGCCGGGTAAAGAGGTCAAAGTTATTGGCTCGGGCCTCAATGCGCAGATCATGACGGGTGTTATCATAATCCATCGATAGTGCGGTCAATTCAGGAAATGCGTTCAGCAATGGGGTTATCCGCGCCAGTGTGGTCAACATACTGTGCGATGAGACCTCAGATCGCTGCAATGCGGCCAGTTTTTGTTGCATTTGGGATTGCAGTCTGACCACCCGTTCACCGGGAAAGATTTGCTGGTAGATATCCCGGGCCTGCTGCTGATAAGAGGCTGATCCCCGCTCCAGGTGGCGGATATCCAACGTCATATTAACGGTCAGTAGCGCCAGGAAAATACCCCCCATCACCGCCACTGATCGCCAGGGCAATAAGCGCTGACGCCAGGGCGAGGCGGGTTGCCACGCTCCCTGTAGCAGGTTGAGTTTTGAGCTGCTCGCTTCAGCGGCCAATGCTTCTAACGGTGATGAGACGGTCTGCTCAGACTCAATGATTTCCAATTGTGGAAAATCTTTTCCTAAGGCATCCAGAAACAGCGATACCAAGCCCGGCTCACAGGCCGCTATCTGCCATTGTCCAAATCGGTATATGGTCAGGTTGTCAATAGTCAATTGACGGCATTGCTCGTTTGTAGCAGGGAGCATCAGCGCATCGGGAACCCAGCGTTTCGACAACACCCCGGCCGCATTGAGCCAGTGTTGCCATAACGCCATATCGGATTTTCCAGTGATCGCGAGATGTACCTGATTATCGCCATGGTGAAGGATGGCAATATGCAGGTTCTCCACATCGTCGCCCAGCTCTTCTTCCAGACGCCAGGGGAGGGATTGACGAATAGCCGGTGTAAGTCGCCCTTGAATATCCAGAGTGTGCAGCGTCACTCTGGGTGCCGGGACCAGTACCGTCATATCCAGTGCGGAAATTAACGTGCCGGTCAGTTCTCCGGGCCTGGTAATGGTCGTATGGCCAAAGCGCTCGATAAATTCTGCTACCGATAACCAGAAGCCGCTGGCCAGCGTGGTGCCTTCAGAGGGGGATCGGGCCAGCCAGTGCACCGGTTGATCCGGATGTTCGGGCAGTCTTAATAACAGATGCGGATTCATTACACGCCTCCAAACTTACGGCGAACCACCGCCATCGGGTTATTTTCTGAGGAGTTGCCACTGCTATTGGTGCGAGAGCCGAGGGATAAAAGACTGTTTAGTCTGACTTCACTGTCGCCGTAACGGGCGGTTGCACTCATTTCAAAGTAATCACTGACGATGGTGATGCGTTTGCTGACACCGGCACTGCTGAAATTTGCCAGCAAAGGCTGACCGGTAAAGTCAGCCGTGGTATCCCAGCCGTTACGGGGGCGCTCTTCCAGTATGGAGCGGGCATGATCCACCGGCAGCTGATCAATATAGAGTGCTGCCAGCAATTCCGGTTGCTCCGCAGGAATGGTGTTGACATTAACAACCAGGTCCCGGGCAGGCAGGGCACAGAGGTAAGGCATGGCTTTTAGTGCAATTGCGCGTGAGACACCGGCCACGGCCCGCCACTCACTGATATCCCGCATCAGTGTTTTACTGCCGAGGTAAGGCAGGGGGAGTGCCAGGTAGTCAAGATCAGTGGCACCTTGGTGTAACATTTCATTGCTGACCCAGTTCCGGGTTGCGGCGGTGATCAGTTCTGACTCCCAGGGCGGAATGTCCAGGTATTGCAGCAGTGCCGTAAATACCTCAGCTTCCGGCAACGGAGCACCTTCCAGTGATTCTTTTGACAGTGCATTTATATTGAAACAGGAACGAGCATCTTTTATCTGTCCTGAAATTTGACCGCCTTCAACCGGCAGCATCACATTGGTTGTCGCCCAGTACTGACCAAGATGAGTCACGTCCGGGTCATCCTCAATGTTTTGTTTCAGCGTTTTTATCGCCAGACTTTCCCCGGACAGGGCATACCAGTGGGCCTGCTCCCGCTCCAGCCCGGATTGGGTTCTGGTTAACTGGGTACGAAAGGAGAGCGTCAGTTCACTGGCCAGCAGCACCAGCAATGTCAACATTAATAAAACACTGAGCAGGGCAATACCCCGTTGCGACTCTGACGACGCAGGGCGGATAGTTTGCTGGTTCATAGTGCTGACTGCCATGAAGAAGGCAATAGATAGCGACGTTCTATACGCCCTAAGTCATCCATCTCAAATGTTATCGCCAGCCCCTGTGGGAACGTGCCATCGCCGGGTAATGAGTCTTGCCATTGACCATTCAGATAAAATTGGAACGTTAACGCATTGATATCATTCAGCAACACTTGAGTTACCGGCTCAACATTGATTGAGGCCGGGTCCAGTACATGGTGATATTGCCGCTCCAGATGATTATCCCGGAGTCGGTAAAATACACGCTGAAGCCCAGGCCGGGGCAGACGTTGATCCGGGTTGTGCCAGCCGTAGCGCACCAGTGCCAGCGCTTCATCGTCGCTGTCCAGCATCTGACTGTCACTGAACAGGCTCTGTTCAGTGACAGCGCCATCTGAACGGGTTCCCCGGTCAGCAATCTGTTGAAGGTCCTGATCAATCAATAACAAGGCATACTGCAACTGACGTAAGCGTTCATTTTTATTCAATACGACATCGTGAGATGTCATGACACCCTGAAAAATCTGCCAGGCACTCAAGCTGATAATGCTGAAAATAGCGATAGCCGCCAGCATCTCCAGCAGTGTAAAACCGCTACTCTGCCTTTTTGTCCGGCAAACCTTGTGCTGGCTGGTAACCGTGGTTTGATGGAGAAGCACAGTCATGACTGTTTACCCATATAGCTTCTCAGGCTAGCGAGGATGGGTGCGTTCTCATCCTGTTGCGCCCGTACTTCCACATCAATTGCCCGAAAATCTTCATCCGCTGTTTTGACACTGCGAAAACGGGTAAACCACTGTTTATCAGCCAGCTCGTAGTCTTTGTGCTGCCAGTTCAGGGTTGGCCACTGTTTTTGCAGATAAAGTTCTGTCATCTGGTTGTCGGCCACCAGTCGCGCCAGCAATCTCTGTTCCAGTATCGGGGTGTTGCGCACACTTTCGCCACTCAAAGAGAGTACCGACATACCAGCAATGGCCAGCAACGCCAGTGCCAGCAAAACCTCAAGCAGGGTAAAGCCTCGCTGAGGAAGGCTTGATTCAGGATCAGGAATTACTGTGAAAAAATTACGACATTTTGAACTCGGTTTCCGTTCATCCTGAGCTGAGTCGAAGGATGCCGGGCAAGATACGAGGAGCTGGAGCTTTCCACCTTCAACAGGCTCAGGACGAACGGAGCCTTTAGGTTTGGATATGTACAGGTTATTACTGGACAATCCCTTAGCGGAGGTCATTGTCAGTTACCTCATCAGCCAGGGTAATGCTTCCAGATTCTGTAATCAGTACCGACAACGCCTGTTTTGGATTGCTTATCGGGGATAGGCGTAACTCCGCCGGTGATATCTCCCCGGAAGCCCGGAAAAAAAGATCGGGCAGGTCTGGATCACTGCCATCCTGCTTATTGCTGAGATCAGACGGTGAATCGTTAAAACTAAATCCTTTATCACTCTCAAGCGCCAGACTCTCACGCCACACAGACTCGCCTGGCAACAGCGTCAGACGGATAGCCTTATCAAGCTCCACTGGAGACAAAAGGCGATGGCTGGTTATTGGCTGCCATTGTCCCTGCTGGTAACTGAGGAAACGATAACCTTCTGCCGTTTGTTGCATGCCCATATCCTGACCGGTGAGCAATGCCTGCTCCTGCATCAGTTGCATTAGCATAATCTGTCGTCTAGCTTCTTTTTTTATCAGGACATCACTGTCGTTCGGTACCAGCGATGGAAGAATCACGGAGAATGCCAGCCCCAGCAACACCATCACCAACATAATTTCCAGCAAGGTAAAACCATACTGGCGACAACATTGGTGTTGGGAGCTTTTAAAGAGAGCGGAGCTTTTCATCAGGATATCAGCTGTCCAGATTCCAGTTACCGGTATCGTCATCCGTACCTGCCTGACCATCAGGACCGGCAGAGAAGATATCCAACGGACCATTTTCTCCAGGGCTGAGCATCAGGTAATCATTACCCCACGGATCTTTGGGCAGGCGACGAATATAGCCGTTATCCCGATAGGATTTTGGCTCCGGGTTACCCGAGGGCTTGTTAACCAGTGCTTCCAGCCCTTGCTGGGTGGTCGGGTAAAAATTGTTTTCCAGCTTGTACATATCCAGGGCATTTTCCATGGCCACAATATCGCTCACGGCTTTTTGCTGGTCAGCCTTATCCTTGTTGCCAATAATATTGGGCGCCACCATGCTGGCCAGGACACCGAGAATAACGATGACCACCATGATTTCCAGCAGGGTAAAACCTGACTGCCGTTGTTTTCTTTTTGCATGTTTCATAGCGATTTCCTAATGGACCAACATGACCTTAACCAGCCACCAGTGAATTGAGATCCAGCATCGGGGTTAATATGGCCATGACAATAAACAAAACAATGCCCGCCATAGCGACAATCAACAGGGGACCAAAGACACCCAGCGCGATATTCACCTGGGACTCAAACTGCTGATCCTGGTTATCCGCTGCCCTTGCCAGCATGCCGGCCAGTTCGCCGGACTTCTCACCGCTGGCAATGATATAAAGCATCATCGGAGAAAAGAGTTCGGTCTGTTCCAGGGACTGCCAGAGCGAGCTACCTTCCCTGACCCGTTCCGCTGCCTTGATCAGCGATTCCTGCATATGCTGATTCACCAGCACCTTTGAGGCAATACTCATCCCCTCGAGCAATGGCACGGTACTGCTGGTGAGAATGTTCAGGGTTCTGGCAAATCGAGCGCAGTCTACACCACTGAGAAGACTGCCAAATATAGGTAATTTCAGCAGCCAGCGATCATGGGCCAAACGGGATGCCGGGCTTCTTTGCAGAATCTGCTGACGAACCACCAGAAGAATCAAAGCCGATACAACAATGGTTATTCCATGGGTACGGACAAAGTCGCTTATGGTGATCAGTGCCAGCGTCATATCCGGCAGTTGTTGTCCCATATGGGCGAACTGCTCTACGACAGTGGGCACCACCGTGGTTAACAGTGCAGCGATAACACCAATGGCAACCAGCGTCAGAATGGCCGGATAAATCATCGCCTGAACCAGTTGTCCCTTGATTTTCTGGCGATGTTCGGTGAAATCTGCCAGCCGTTCCAGAACCCCGTCAAGATGGCCAGACTTTTCGCCTGCCGCCACCATGGCCCGATAGAGCCGGTCAAAGGTGCGGGGATAGCAGGCCAGACTGTCCGCCAGGGTCTGGCCTTCGAGAATTTTCGAACGGATGGTGGTGATCATGGTTTTCAGGTGCGGTTTGCGCAGTTGCCGAACCAGTGCCTGCAGGCACTCTTCCAGGGGAATGCCTGCAGCGATCAGCGTTGCCAGCTGTCGGGTCAGCAAGGCGACTTCGGCATCGCTGGCCTGTTTTTGGAACAGCTGAAAACCCTTGGGGCCCGCCCCTGAATTGTCTTTACTAGCGCTATCGGATAGTGTATCAACGGCGACTTTTTCCGATGATGCACTGACATTGAGTGCATTGAGACCGGATGCCCGGAGTTTCTGGCGAACCTGCCGGGGAGAGTCCGCTTCGATAACACCCCTGGTTTTTTTCCCTTTGTCATCCAGGGCTTCATAAGAAAAAACACTCATATTATTCCCTGGTGACCCGCATCACTTCTTCCAGCGTGGTACTTCCATCCAGTACTTTTTGGAAACCATCCATTTGAATACTTTTGAACGAATGTCGTATTTCTTTTTCAATGGCCTGTTCCCCAGAGCCATCGTGAATCAGTCTACGAACCTCGTCGTTCACCAGAAACAGCTCATGAATCCCCGTACGTCCACGGTATCCTGTCTGGTGACATTCCGCGCATCCCGGGGCTTCCCATAGCTGCTGAGCCGTTGACAGTTTCATGGCGCTGATCTCAAGAGCGGTGGCTGCTCGCTGCCTGCGACAGTCCGGACACAAGGTGCGCACCAGCCGCTGGGCCAGTACACCCAGCAGGCTGGAGGCCAGCAGGAAAGGTTCAACGCCCATATCCCTAAGCCGTGTGACAGCACCGACCGCCGTATTGGTGTGCAGCGTACTCAGCACCAGGTGACCGGTCAGGGAGGCCTGAACAGCAATTTCTGCTGTCTCCAGGTCACGGATCTCACCAATCATTACCACGTCAGGGTCTTGTCGCAAGATCGCCCGCAACCCCCGGGCAAAGGTCATATCCACTTTCGGATTAACCTGGGTCTGTCCGATACCCTCCAGATCGTATTCCACCGGGTCTTCCACGGTGAGAATATTGCGTTCACTGTTGTTTATCGTACTCAGGCCTGCATAAAGGGTGGTGCTTTTACCAGAGCCGGTGGGCCCGGTCACCAGTAAAATGCCGTGGGGCTTGTACAATTGCTCCCGAAACTGTTCACACAATGTGTGTTCCATACCGAGACTGGAAAAATCCAGCTGGACATTGTTGCGGTCCAGCAGGCGCAAAACAATCCGCTCGCCATGGCGGGACGGCAGGGTGGAGACCCGGACATCCACTGCCCGGCCGCCAATACGCAGGGAGATACGACCATCCTGGGGAACCCGTTTTTCGGCAATATCCAGCTTCGCCATCACCTTCACACGGGAAACCAGGACGGCAGCCAGCTTACGCTGCGGACGTAAAATTTCCCGCAAAACACCATCAACCCGGAAGCGAACCGTTAAATTTCTTTCAAAGGTTTCGATATGGATATCCGAGGCACCTTCCTTGATGGCTTCGCTGAGCATGGCATTAATCAGACGAATGATCGGAGCGCCATCATCGGCTTCCAGCAGGTCTTCATCTTCCGGCAATTCTTCGGCCAGCGCCTGTAGCCCTTCATCATTGCCAATATCGTTCATCAATTGTCTTACGACTGACGAGTCCTGCTGGTAGTGATCTGCCAGCTTTTGCTCAAATTCTGGCTCGTCCAGAGCTATCAGTGACAGTGAAGAACCGGAAAAGCGCCGCACTTCCATCAAAGCCGCTACTGAAGGCAGCCCTTTATACCAGAGCAGCCCTTCTCCCTCGTGGTTATAGGAGAGCAACAGATCGAATCGCCGGGCAAAAGAGAATGGCAGTGTACGCTTTATTTCATCCGTAATTATGCCGGAGTCATCGGGTAAAGCATTATACCGAACCGCTTCAGTCATTATCTGTCCCCACCCGTGCGGCGTACCCATTTTGCTGTCGGCCGGGCCACAGGCTTGCTGTTTTTGGTCGCCTGTTCAGGTCTGGCCGTCTCTTCAGTCATCTGACGACGGACCTCATCAAGAAACTGGCGGGCAGTCGGCTGCTCGGGAAGCACCGGGGTATTGAAGCCTGGCATCATGGCGATGCCCTGGGCCTGTTTGTCCAGTTGCTGGGCGCGAATCAGGTTGTATTTCTGACCACTAATGGCGTTCATGGCCAGGTCATCGCGGATAATGGTCGGGCGTAAAAAGACCATCAGGTTCTTTTTTACTTTTTTGCTGGACGTGGAGCGGAACAGATGTCCGAGCACCGGAATATCCCCCAGCAAGGGAACCTTGGAGACACTTTCCTGGACATTTTCATCCAGCAGACCACCAATGACGACCGTATCACCGGTTTTTACCATCACCGAGGTGTTTACCTTTCGGGTGGAGAAGGTGACGTCAACAGGTGTACGTCCATTGACGTTGGACACTTCCTGTTCAATGGTCAGCTTGACAGCATCGCCGGCATTGACCTGGGGGGTGACGGTGAGCTTAATACCGACTTCTTTCCGTTCAATGGTCTGGTAGGGATTATCATTACCAGAGCTGGGTGTAGAGCCGGTCAATGTCGGAACTTCGTCGCCGACAATAAAAGATGCTTCTTCGTTATCCAGAGTTAACAGACTGGGCGTGGCCAGTATATTGGACTCACTGGAGGTGGTGACGGCTTGCAGCAGCGCAGTCCAGTCGCCGGAGGTGATACTGAAGGCAGAGCCGGCAACTTTGGCCAGTGCGGCGGCCAGAGTGGAATAATCGCCCTGTTTGTCAGGATTTATGGTCGTGTTGCCATTTTCATCAATGATCGTTGAGCCCTTCTCATCTTCGGCTTCTTTCATCCCCATCAGGATCTCACCAATAGGCACACTGGAGCCATCCTGAAACTGCATCAAACTGGTGCCATCGGAGTTGGCCATCTGGAACGACAGGTTAATGCCATCACCATCCGCCACTTCAACAATAATCGCTTCTACCATCACCTGGGCCCGACGGATATCCAGCCGTTCAACCACAGATTCAATCGCCTGCATCACATCGGGTTGCGCCGTTACCACCAACGCGTTGGTCTGTTCGTGAACCTCAATACTGAGATCACCGGCACTGGTGCTATTACTGCTTTTTCCGGACCCGACCATCATTTTACCCACACCATCCAGTACCTTTTTCAGGTCTTCAGCCTTGGCGTAATTCAGGTAAAAAACCTGGATATTGCCGGTGCTTTCTCTTTCGGCATCCATTTGCAGTAACAGGCTCTTCATGCGCTGCAGCAGCTGACTGTCTGCTGAGAGGATAATCTGATTACTGGCCTCATTGCTGACAATAACCGGTGGCATACCACTGCTTTTCTGTCCCTGGGCGGCATAAACCGACGACAGTATCCGTTCCATCTCACCGGCAGAACCATGGTATAACTGAACCACTTCTACCGTACGCATGCCCGTTTGATCTACCCGACGAACCACCTCGGCAATGCGTTCCAGATTGGCAGCTTGGCCACTGAGAATCAGAATGTTAGAAGGATCATAATGTACGACACTGCCTGAGCTATTCACCAGTTGACGCAAAATAGGGGATAATTCACGAACCGGCACATGATTAACCGGCAGCACCCAGGTGACCATTTCATCGCCGCCATGGATCGCCTGACTGCCCAGCTTTTCACCCGCTATCACAGGAATTGCAGAGGTACGGGCTTCTTTATCCGGAATGATTTTTACCAGACCATTGTCGTCTTCAATAGCTGTAAAACCATGAACGGAAAGCACAGAGAGGAACAATTGATAGTATTGTTGGGCATTTAACTGCTCATAAGAGCGAATCGTTACTTCTCCCCGAACGCTTGGGTCAATAATAATGGTTCGATTCAGGTTGGTACTGATCGTTCGGATAAATTCTTTTATATCCGCTTTTTCAAAACTGGCTGAGTATAGGGATTGTGTAGAGTGTGCAGCTGTCCGACTTCCGGCACTGAAACCACTGGTGAGTTCACTCTGCAAAGTAGCCTGAACAATACCGGGCAATAATGATAACCCCAGCAACAATGGTGCTGACTTAAGCATCACACGTGGCAAATGGTGCATAGCGGATATGAGTGCACGGGCTTCCTCGCAACACTTCAGTAGTGACAACATAACGGTACCTTGAACTGATAATCAGGAGGAGAGGTCGATTTCGAAACGCTGACCATCTCGCTTAATAGTTAATGTGATATCGATCAATGAGGAAAGCTGCCCCATAATTTTCAGGGCTTCACTGGTGTTGGTCAGGTCGTAGCCATTAATAGCCACAGCCATATCGTTGGGTTTCAGACCAAGCAGGGCGAATTGTTCCGGAGATTGAGCCGGGTTGACTCGGTACCCCAGCAATTCGTTATCTTTGCGAACAGGAGATATAGTGACGATATCAGACCAGCTGTTGGGCTTTTGAAGTATTTTTGTACGCAGCTGCGCTACGGTACTTTTTCTTGTTGCATGGCCAGAAACGGTATGGTTAGCCCGATTTTTCTGTGTTTCATCCGGGTACATCAACAGCGATTCATAACGTTCACCATTGCTCAGGATGATCCGGTCAGGATAAATACTCTCCAGCCGTGCCTTGGTGCCTTGGATCGTGTCGCCAACGCGATAAGTCTGGTCACTGGAGTTGATCCGGATAATGGCGAGGGAGTTTGCCGGGCTGGTACTGGCCACCAGACCGGTTATTTTTGCTGTCAGTCGGGAAACTGGGGCTGATTCAGGAGCAAAGGTTTTTACTGTTTCTGTTTTTGCAGGCCGTCCAAACAGATGAAATGAATCCAGTTGTGCAAGAGAACCGGCAGAATATTTATTCTGACTGGAAGCCATTACTGTTTTTTGCGTCAGTCGAGTGGCAGTAGCCGGTGTTTTTTCAGGAAGCAGCTGCCATGTCATCAGTGCCAGCTGTTTTCCAATAATAATGGCGAAAAAAATCTGACAGATGATAATTAGCAGATTAATGTTACCCTTTTTGAAAATCAAAGCGGCTTTGTCAGCCAATAGACTTCCGCAGTTGTTGGTTGTGAGCGTCAGAAACATAGTAAAATTTCACAGTACTGCAATAAGGTATAAAGCGTTTTTGCTACAAAAATGACTGGCTTTCTGCTTTGTATGTTGCTAACGGTGTTCAGGTCAGGCCTTGGATAAAAGTGCTATTGGAGTTATACAAAGTATCTAAACCAATTCAGTGCGCGTACAGTAAATAACCAGAAGCAAAGTGTCTTTGATTCATGTCAAATAATGCAATGTTCAGTGATTAAGTGTTTATACGCTCCCATAAGCCCGAAAGGAGCTTACCGGAGTTCCCGCTTCCCTCGGCACAACATACTGTCAGAGGTTTTGTGAATAAGCACCAATACTTATCTGGAACTGAGCCCAATGTTCTGTATTGTGTTTTCTTTCAAGTTACTACTTCCATGCTTTAAGTCTTACCCCGGAGCTTGCTAAGCCTGTAATATTCAATACAGATAATGACTGCCAGTTTACCAGACGTGATTTTCTAGCACTTTTGTCGAAACATGAGATCCGTAATGGCATGGATGGAAAAGGCTGTGCTTTGGATAGCATCTTCTTGGAGCCACGCTGGCGTTTTGGAAAGCATGAAGGTGTGTGCATGAGTTTCAGACTGTCGCTAAGCTTCATGCAGGGCTGGATGCATACTGTAAGTTTTACAGTCTTGAGGGCTACACCAGTCTTTGAGCTTCAGGACGCCTCAAGCAATGCACTTTGCATTAGGGACTGCAAACCACTGTCAGGACTTAACTTAAATTGGGTGTGGTTCCCTTGGAACGACGCTTTGACCAAGAAAATCACGAGGTTGAGCCACAAGAAGATAGGAAACG
>JAQFVO010000036.1 GCA_027942505.1 Endozoicomonas sp.
GTGGCGTTAGTGGGGGCAACATAGTCGTCCGTGATGTGCAGTTGCGGTTCTGGCAGGGCTTTGGTATCGAGCTTGCCATTGGCCGTTACCGGGAAATGGTCCACCGGCACATATGCCGCAGGCACCATATAAGCGGGCAGTTTCTGGCTCAGTTGTTCCCTTAACGAGGATTCATCCAGAGGCTGTTCAGCAATGTACCAGACGACCAGATAGTCATAGTGGGTTTTCCCGAAAGTTTCCTGTCTTGAGCGTGGTAGTACCACCGCTTGGCAAATACCTTCAATACGTTCCAGGCATTGTTCTACTTCACCAGGTTCAACTCTGAAGCCATGGATTTTTACCTGGTCATCGGTGCGGGCAATAAATTGTAGTTCACCTCCGGCCAGCCACTTGACCTGATCACCGGTCCGGTACACTCGCCGGGTTTCGGATAGACGATCATGGGCCAGCAACAGGGTGGTAAATTGGCTATCCGTCAGTTTCGCACGATTAAGGTAACCCCGGGACAGTCCGGTACCACTAATGTGAAGCTCACCGGGAATGCCGATGCCGACCGGGTTATTCCAGTGATCAAGAACATAGACGCGGGTATTGGTCAGGGGCTTGCCGATAGGCGCCAGCATGGATGATGTTGACGGTACGCAGTCGCCTATCGTAGCCACAGCAGTCTCGCTGGGTCCGTAGGCGTTGACGATACGCAATGTTTTTGTGCCAAGTTGGTAAAGCCGGTTGACCAGGCTCTGGGGAAGGCTCTCGCCGGTACAGACCAGCAACCGCAACAAATTGGGTAATGTCTGGCCTTTCAGCGTCATTGCCTGAATCAGAGTGTCCAGAATTGAGGGAACAAACCAGGCAATGGTTACGTTACTCATGACGTGCAGGAGTTGGGATGAATCGTGGCGAGCCTGCTCGCTGGCAATAAGGGTGGCAGCACAGGTGGCCATACTCCAGAACATCTCGATAATCGACACATCAAAACCATGAGCCGTCCGTTGCAGGAAGACATCCTGATGGTTGACCGTAAATCGTGCCAGACTGTCCAGCATCCGGATGACCACGGCACGATGCTCCAGCATGACACCTTTGGGGGTTCCCGTAGTGCCCGATGTGTAGACAATATAAGCCAACGCTTTTGGCGTCAGGGTTACTGGCCGGGGTTTCGTGCGTTGGTCAGACCACGGATATTGATCCAGCAGCAAGCGGGCTGGGGTTTGACTCTTTTTTCCTGTGAGGGGCGTGTTTCGTTCATTCGCTGTATGGCCAATATTCTCAAAATGCCGATCAGGCCCTGAGGTGGTGAGGACCAGGGGCGTTTGGGTATCGGCAAGGATAAAAGCGATGCGTTCCGCTGCCTCATCATGGTTCACTGGTACATAGACACAACCGGCTTTGAGCACCGCCAGGGCGGCAATATTGATTTCCGGCCCCGGTTCGCAGCAGACCACCAC
>JAQFVO010000054.1 GCA_027942505.1 Endozoicomonas sp.
GACGGTTAGGCTTCAGAGCCAGTGAGGGCTGTCTGGATGAACTCACAAAATTAAGGAACAAGGTCATAATTAAGGACGAGTTGCCCCAGTTTGATAGTTTGTTCTTTGAAATATATGAACAGTACCGCATCAACCCCAGCGAGATCCGCGTATTTAAGCTTGCTAACATATCCGAAATGATCGGCTTTAATCAGGAAGATTTGGGCCACCTCTACTACACCTTTCAACTTCTCATGGCTGAGTCAGGGCGGTAGCACGGGATGCACTTTAGTACAAAAAAACGATAGCTGACGGATATTAGATTCACCCTTTATTGTATTTTTATCACTTAACGGGCTTCTTTTTAATCAAAAAGTTGCTTCAGGTTCTAAAAATCAGCCCATATGGAACTTTAGTCAACGCGGTGCTACCACCCTGTTTTCAGGGGAGAGCAATGAAGTTGACTGAAGCCAGCTTCATTAATCCTGATGGTGTGTCATTAAGCAAAAATCAATCAACTTTCGTGTCAAGAGCCCGATCCAGTTTCGATACTACCTCGGTAAATTTCCATCCACCATTGCTGGTTTTAACCAGTTGCAGGTCGCAAGTCGTGGTGGTCACCAGAGACAGTACATTGTTTTGGGTACTGGTTAACAAGGCGTTGATCATCACGGTGGCATTTTTGTCGGACTGTTTAACGATGCTCACGTTAGTAAATAGGTGGCGACGTTTTTGGCCGTTCTTTTTGAACTCTTCAAGCCGGGGCGTAAAAAAGCCGACCAGTTTGCTCTTTTCCAAGTTAAGGGTGATTTTGCCCTCTTCGTTTTCAATCTTGAAACGACCATCCTCGGCAAATGTATCGACAAACTTGTCAATTTCCGCCTCATCCAGATAGATGGTAAAGGTGTTCACCAGATTAGTAATCTCCTGGGTATCCCTGATACGGTTAATCTGTGACTGCGCCTCATCGGCCTGCACGGAAAAGACGCTGAATAGCGACATCATCAATACGCTGGCAGAAAGGAGTCTGGAAATTATCGGTTGCATCAGTACGGACCTCGAATAAATTGATGAGTATTTTGAATGTAAAAATCGACAAACGTTATTCAATGGCGTCGGACAGCTGCAGCGAATCAGCAACGTTCGATGCGAAGAGGTGTTGACAGTACCAAGTGAACTGCACTGTCAGACAACATAAGAACCTGGATTAATAAGGTCCGCGAATATGTTGTTGCACTGCAGAAGCGTAGAACTCATGGAGGGACTGCACCAGTGATTCAGGCAGAGAAACCTCTGAAATTCTGGCGTTTCTTGCAGCTTGCTCCGGTGAGCTGGCACCAGGAATAATGGTGGACACAGCTTTATGGTCTAGAATCCAGCGCATCGCCATCTGGGCCAGGTTGATCCCCTCGGGCAGATACCCTTTCAGCTGGTCAGCAAGTTCCACCCCTTTTTCAAAGGGCAGTCCGGCAAAGGTTTCACCCACGTTAAAAAACTCACCGTTACGATTGTAGTTACGGTGATCATCTTCCGGGAACTTAGTCTCTCTGGTGTGTTTACCCGACAGAAGACCACTGGCTAACGGCAGTCGCACAATAATGCCAACCGCTTTTTCTTCAGCCTGTGGCAACAACTCTGTCGCCAGTTTTTGCCGAAACAGGTTGAAAATCACCTGCAACGGAAAGAACAGGACACCCATAAATTTCTCAATCAGAAAAAGTGGGTGTCCTTTTCTCTTTTTCTCTACCATTACCGCCAACAAGGGCAATGGTAGCAGTCAGGCGCAGCTTCAAGGATGGTTCGCAGATTACGGTTAAGGGAGAGCCAGGGAGCGTAGGGTAAAAGGCGTTTATTCAAAATGGGGAGGTAAATGGCGCTGCGCCGGATTTGGCAAGGTTTGAGGTGGTGCGGTGAAAAAGAAAAGGCGGTTACGATACTGGCAGCTCGCCTGTACGTAATCGAGTAAAAGTAACCGTTACCATCTTGCAACAGCTCCCGAACGGCTTTGTCTCTGTCAACAGCCGTAGCGACCATGTAAATCTCGTCCGGCTGGAACGGATTCTCCTGATTTTTAGGGAGGCGGCAACGATCCGTTCTTGCTGGCATAAGACAGATCGCGCATAACTACGCATAGAGTCCCGCACAGTGCCCAGAAGCCCAGGCCCACTGGAAGTTAAACCCACCCAAATGGCCGGTAACATCAAGCACTTCACCAATAAAGTAGAGTCCACGCTGATGCTGACTTTCGAAGGTTTTTGAGGAAATCCGGTCGGTGGCAACACCTCCGAGGGTAACCTCAGCTTTCTTGTAGCCTTCGGTGCCGGCAGGCATAACCGTCCATGATGCCAGATGGTCGGCCAGTCGTTGTAGTTCGGTGGCTGACAGCTGGTTTATGGGTTTACGACCACTGTCTGTCACTGTTTGCAACTCATTGAAGGTACAAAGCGCTGTGGCCAGTCGGCGGGTTAAGCGCTCAGCCAGCAGGGAGCGGATTTCTGCCTTGGGCTTTACTGCTTTGAGTTCACTCAACCAGTCACTGATGGCAACGCCGGGTAGCCAGTTGATGGAGACTTTGTTGCCAGGGCGCCAGTAAGAGGAAATCTGCAAAATGGCTGGCCCGCTCAATCCTCGGTGGGTAAACAACAGGTTCTCACGAAAACTCTGGCCGTTGCAGCTGGCAATAACATCGGCGCTGACACCCGATAACTCGATAAAATGTGCCAGCCACTGTTTGTCCATGGTAAACGGCACCAGGGCCGGCAACCTCGGAACCAGCTGATGACCAAATTGCTCGGCCAGTTGGTAGCCAAAGCCGGTTGCGCCCATGGTTGGGAATGACAGTCCGCCTGTGGCAACGACCAGCGATGAACAGCGAATATCACCCAGCGTGGTGTCCAGCAAAAACCCTTCTGAGTCTGGCTGCACATGGTTCAGGGATGTTTTCAGGCGGATAGCAATACCAGCCTGGGCACACTCGGCCACCAGCATGGTAACAATGTCGCTGGACTGTTCATTACAAAACAGCTGACCAAGGGTTTTCTCGTGCCACGGAATCTGATGCTTATCCACCAGCGCCTGAAAATCCCACTGGGTGAACCGGGCCAGGGCCGACTTGCAAAAGTGCGGATTGCTGGAGAGGTAGTTGGCCGGCTCGGCGTACATATTGGTGTAGTTGCAACGCCCGCCACCGGAAATCAGTATTTTCTTGCCAATCTTGTTGGCGTGGTCAATCACTAACACCTTGCGATCACGACCGCCGGCAGTCAAGGCGCACATCAGCCCGGCAGCACCCGCCCCAATAATGACGACGTCGTATTGCATGGAAGGCAGTAATGGTTGATTCAGCGGCATAGTGACTCGGGCGTGTGGAGAAAAGCGGGTCACTATAGCGAATACGGGTACAAGGTTCCAGATTGGTATTTATCCGACTCAGCGCAGACTGTGGGCTTGCGAGGCTGTCGCAAAAAGCATAAAAGCGTTGAACCACAAAGGCACTAAGGCACAAAGGAAGACTTTTTTAGCCTGCCAGGCGTAGCTCAGGCCAGCCCCGAAAAAACTTTGTGTCTCCGTGTCTTTGTGGTTCCCTTCTTTTCAGGGCCTTTTGCGAGGGTTTATTTGCCCAGTTTCTTGCGTACTGCCTGCAGCGTTCTGAGCTGGGCTGCGGCTTCGGCCAGCTGGGTGGCGGCTCTTGAGTAATCGAACTCGCCACTTTGTTTTTCCAGCACTTTTTCTGCCTGACGACGAGCCTCTTCGGCGGCGGCTTCGCTCATATCGTCTGCGCGCATGGCGGAGTCAGCCAGAATCTTGACCTGGTTGGGCTGTACTTCAAGAAAGCCACCCGAGACGTAGAAGATCTCTTCTTCACCGCCCACGGTGACCAGGCGGATCGGACCAGGCTTGAGTTCGGTTAGCAACGGTGCGTGACCGGGCGTAATGCCCAGGTCACCGAGCAAGCCGGTAGCGATCAGCATCTCCACCTGCCCCTTGAAAATCTCCTGCTC
>JAQFVO010000080.1 GCA_027942505.1 Endozoicomonas sp.
AAATGATTTCATATGGCCAGCTACTTAGAAGGTCAGATGAAATTCACCTCCCGCCTGGCTCGGCGGGAGTATCACTCAATATCAAGACATTTCGGCCATGTTAAACATGGAACAAGAGCAGCGTCTTGTCTCCATGGTCAAAACCATGTCGGACATGAGCTTCGACCGGATTTCCCGCCGTTATGACCACTGGCAGGAAGCCGACCGGGCGCATGATATCTATGTCCCGGCAGACTCCACGGACTTCCGCGAAAAAGCGGTAATTCCCGACACCCGTGCTATTTCTGACACGGTGCTCACTTACATGATGTCCGCCCTTGGCGGGCGCAACCCCATGTTCCAGCTCGAAGGACTCGATCGCCAGTCGCGCAAGTCCTCCATGCTACTCGAACGAGTCCTGCACCAGCACATGCGCCGCACGTCTGGCGAGGCCCGCCTGGCACAGCTCTTGCTCGACAATATTCGCTACGGCATGTCGCCGACCAAAATCGTCTGGAACCCGCAGTCCAACACCAATTCCATTGTCAATTTCGACCCCCGCAAGGTCTTTCCTGACCCCCGGATCACCTGGGGCGACTGGGAGCGCCAGCAGTACATTGTTTTCACCGACTACGTAGCCACCTCGGCGCTGGTCCAGACCGGCCTCTACCCTCGCCTCAAGCAAGACAAAGAGCTGCTGCACAAGCGCACTGGCAACGCCAAACAGGGCTGGAGTGCCCATCGCTGGTACAAGGAAGAAGGCAAGGGCTTTTCCATTGACCCCACCGACACGCTCCAGCGGGACAACACCAGCAATTACTTCACCCTCGGCAACGCCCGCACCATTGACGAGTGCTGGGTCCGTCTGGCGGGCTACGAAATCGGTGTCCCGGCCATCGAGCAAATCTGGCTGCTCGTCACCATTATTGACGAGCAACACGTTATCCGTTGCCAGCTCAACCCTTATGGCCGCCAGTTTCCCTGTGTCATGGGCGGGCTGTTTTTCGACAGTCACAAGACGTTTCAGCAGTCGCTCTACGACATGCTGTTACCTATGCACGACATCGCTACCTGGCTACTCAGAAGCCGCGTCGACAACGTGCAGGCAGCCCTTAATAACCTGATCTTCGCCGACCCGACCCAGGTGTCTATTCCTGATCTTATCGACCGTAACCCGTGGGGCATTGTTCGCACGGCTCCCGGCACGAAACCGGGCGACGGCGTATTTATCGCCCAAGTACCCGATGTCACCCGAGGTCACTTAAACGACATTATGGCCATGGGCGAAATGAAACAGCGTGTCTCTGCTGCCTCCGACGCGCAACAGGGTATCCCTACCTCCGATGTCAGGTCGGCCACCGAGATACAGCGGTTAACCCAGCTTGGCTCACAGCGACTTGGTGTTCTCAGCCGGATTCTCTCGGCCACGACTATCAGGCCCATGGTCCGCATGATGGTGGCCAATATACAAGACAGCCTGGCCGCACAAGGCTCGATCAAGATCGACCCGTACACCATGCCCTCGCAACTGTCTGGCATGGTTCAGGACGGTTATCTCGACTACGACATTACGGCCCTTCAGGGCAACATTGATTACCTCGTCGTCGACGGCACGCTCCCCATTGAGCCAACCCGCTCGCCCGAAACGTGGATGAACATGCTCCAGATCATGTCCCAGACCGGGTTAAACATGGAATACAAAATGAACAAGATCGCCGAAGAAGCCATTCGCAGCATGGGCATCTCCGATCTTGACCAGTTCCGTATCTCCGAAGAAGAGCGCCAGCAAGGCCCGACGCCCTCGCAACAGATGGCCATGATGGAAAAAGCCCGTGGTGCCTCTGTCCAGCCCAACGAACAGATTCAGAACGAAGTCCAGAAAGGGAATCTGGTTCCCGCAGGAGCGCGATAACCATGAAAGACAGCAGTCTCAATGCACTCAGGGTCAACATCAAGCCGTCCACCCTGGCCTATCTGGACGCCGTTATCAACGAACAAGACGCCACGATCACTGCCCTGGCCAACGACATCAGTGCCATTAAAAGCCAGATCGTCGGCCTCGAAACCCGTATTAACCGGGCCGTCCAGCAAGTCAACGACATGAGCAGCGACCTCGGCGAACTCAACGACGTCATGGCCAACAACCTCGACTACAGCCTGACCAGGGCCAAGCTGGCCAGACTGCTAAAAACTCTGGAGATTGACTGACCATGGCCGGAACCAAGCCCACGTCGACGCAAATCCGGTTCAACTCGAAACATACCGGCGAGCACATTCTTGATACGTATCTCGAAGCGGCTGAAAAAGGCGGGCGACCCCTTCACGAACTGCTCGACGATATTTTTGACCCCGACTCTGGCCAGTTAATTGCTGACATTGAGTTCCGTTTTAATACCGGCACGTATTACCTGCAATACCGGCACGGGGTATTTACCGATCCAGAAACAGGCTGGCGCGACGTGGCCGACCTCAGGTTCATGGTCAACCGAGGCGAGTTCGCTCCGTCCACAGGTTACAACCGCTACGACGTGATCACCCTGAACAACTCCTGGCTAATCTGCACGGTGCCCCACACCTCTGGCATCGACATCACCCTGGCCAACTGGCACTACCTGTTCGACGCGACCTATATCCAGACCACCCACGCCGACATTGTAACCAGACAAGCGGACATTACCGCCAAGCACACCGACATCGAGGCAGATCACGCCGACATCGAGACCCGCCACGCTGACATTCTGGCCATTCAAACGGACGTTACCGACAAGCAAACGGACATTACCGACAAGCAAACCGACGTTACGGCCAAGTACACCGAGATCAATCTCGATCACGCCGACATTCAATCTATCCAGGCTGACGTTACTGCCATTCAAACGGACGTGACTACCAGGCAAGCCGACATCACCACCAAGCACATCGAAATCAATCTTGATCATGCCGACATTGAGACCCGGCACGACGACATCAAGACCCGCCACACCAATATCATCACCTTAAGCGGTGAGACCGAGACCAATAAAAACATCGCGGTCCAGGCCAAAGACGAGGCGGTCCAGGCCAAAAACGACGCCGAGCAAATCCGCGATTCCCTGGCAGGCTCTTACGTCGACGCCGGAACGCTCGATGCGTCTTCGGGTACTCTCCCGGAGCAGCCATCGGTCTCGTCCATGTGGCATATCACGGTGGCCGGTACGCTGGACGGCATACAATACGGCGCAGGCGATGTACTGGCGTTCACCACCAGTAACGACTCTTTTTATAAAATCGACAACACCGAGTCTGTTTATTCGGTTAATAACCAGCACGGCGTCGTCACGCTCGATTACACCCACGTCAGCGCCCTGCCCGACACCACCACGATCCACGACCTGTCTGGCTACAGCCAAACCGAGATCGACACTGAAATCGCCGAACTGCAAGCCGATATTAATCTCACGTCCGCGACGCTGGCCAGTTACCAGACCACCAACGACGCCGCTGTACTCAAAGCCCAACAGACTGCCGACGCCAAAGTACCGGAAGCGCCGAACGACAATCAGCAGTACGTCAGAAAAAATGAAAGCTGGGAACAGGTCTCCGTCGATGTCAACGAAGCGCCGGTAGACGGCGAGCAATACGTTCGTAAAGACGCTGGCTGGGAACAGGTCTCCGTCGATGTCAACGAAGCCCCGCAGGACGGCAAACTTTATTTTAGAAAGGACGGCCAGTGGCAGGCGGTCGAAGACACCTATCTCGAAACCACACCGGTAGGCATCACCGCACTCTGGGACGGTTCCGCCGTACCACCGGCTGGCTGGCTGGAATGCAACGGTGCCGAGATTTTCCAGAACCCACACCCCGAACTGTTCGCCCTTTACAAAGACAAAGTTCAAGCCGGTCGTGCGTTCCTGCCCGACCATCGTGGCGAGTTTTTGCGGGGCTGGGACAATGGTCGGGGTATTGATGACGGGCGGACTCTGGGCAGCAATCAAGGGGATGCGATTGCGGAGTTTGATATTACTGTTGATTATTGTACTCCTAATTCAGGCGGATTTTATCAAAGGAGGGTTGCAAGGGGGGTAGAGTCGGGGGGTTCACCCCAAAGTGGTACTTTATCAGCTATAGCCAATGCTTCATTTGTGGGGGCTAACTTTTCTGACGAAACCCGTCCGCGCAACAACGCCGTCATGGTCATCATCAAAGCCGTGGCCGGTCCCAACCTGCTCTCGCAAATCGCCGTACCTCAGCGCACCGTGATCAACGCCAGCAGCGGACAGCAGTCGTTCAGTCACAGCTACGAAATAGGCCGCCCGCTCTGGGTCTACATGAACGGCGTGAAATTAATCCAGGGCGACGATTTCACCGCTACCGATGGCAGCACGATTAGCCTGACCAGTCCACTTGTTGATGACACTGACATCGAGCTCGAGAGTTTCGGCAAGCTGGTACTTAACGGCATGATTGGCGATGCGCCGGGGGATAATTCGATTTATGGGCGAATAAACAGCCAGTGGCAACAAATCGAAACCGTGACTTCATGGCTTGCTCGTTTGACGTATTTTCAGTCGAATAGCAATTTTACTCTTGGCACGTTGGTGGCAACGGATTTGGTATTAGCTAACGCTCAGTCATTCAGCGTACATGTGCAGGGCAAGGGTTATATAGAAAGTCCGCCGATACATTTTATGGCCGAAGCCTATTGGCTCACTGATAAATTTATCCATGCCAAAGGCAGTCGCTACAGCGGCAATATCGGTGAGATTTTTGTTATATCATCCGAAGGAAAATTAAAACTCTGGTGGGCAAGAGCATCCTACTGGCAGTCGTTCTCTGTGATGGTGTATGACTCACAGAACAAAGGCCACCGGCTGAACCGCATCACTAACATTACTGACGCTGTTATGCCTGCCGGAACCAATGCCACGATTGCTTTACCGCAGGTTTAAACAAGGGAGTCAACCATGAGCAAAGCCCGCGACACACTCGACGCCCTGACCCGCACCAATGCCCCGGATGATGGCAAGACTTACGTTCGCCAGTACGACCAGTGGCAGCAAGCGCCGATAACAGGGTATGCCCTGCTGGATTTTGGCACAATTGGTTTGGGAACAACGTACACGCGAAGCAATCCCTTTGGCACTGCGCCGGTGATAGTTATGGCCGAGATTGCTGTGAACGGTACGTGGCTGCGAGAGTACTGGATTTATGTAACTGGTTCAGGAGGTTACGGTTATCGGTGTAATGTTGATGGCGACACTATCTATTTGCGCACCGGCATAGGGTATCTGTCCTCAACCAGTACTAACATTGCTACGCCGCATGTCGGCATTACCACGGCAACGGATGATGTCAAATTCGCCTCCTGCCGCGTCCACGTCTGGCGTCTGGCTGATTAAAGGAGATTGTTATGCCACGGACTGTCTACGGCAAGCCTCAAACCAACGAACAAATGATTGACCTGCGCGAACACCCCGTTCAGCCAGACGGGTTTATTCTCATGCAGGACGAACGCCCGGAAAACGGCGACTGGATCGCGCAGGATGACGGCACCTGGTTCGAGGTAGTGCCAACGCTTGCTGACGCTAAAAACGACAAACTCAAAGAGATCAACCAGTGGGCCGATGCCGAACTTCGCAAAGTCACATCCACGTACCCGCAACATGAGGTAGTCTCGTGGGACAAACAGGAAACCGAAGCCCGCAAGTTTCTGGCTGATCCCAACAGCCACACGCCGTTGCTTGACCAGATTTGCCAGGGCAGGGGCATCGACAAGGCTTTGCTCTGTCAGCGTATAATCGAGAAAGCCAACAGTTATTTATCGTTGACCGGCAGTGTCGTTGGCAGGCGACAAGCACTGGAAGATCAGCTTGATCTGGCCGAAACCGTGGACCAGGTAAACCAAATCATTCCGTAAACCACTTCTATCCCCCGAGCCGGGGAAGCCCTTTGCGCCTCGCTCTGGTACGATAACTACACCATACCGGGACGCAGGAGGCGGCAGTACATGAGCGGCGACAGGCTGGATAAAATCGAAGACAAACTCTCGTCGTTTGACAAAAAATTTGAACAGCTCGCCGACGCTATCTTGAAAATGGCTTTAGTCGAAGAGCGCATTTCGGCGGCCATAGAACTCAACAAAGAGTCCAAGGACATGGCCAAGCATAATAATAACCGTATCCAGGTACTCGAACGAAAAGCTGAACGCTCGGCCATTTTCGAGCGAATCACCTGGATCATCATGACCATTGCCATCGGCGGTTATTTTGCTGGTAAACTGTTTGTGTACGGGAAAATCGCGTGAATAACAGCTTAAATAACAACAAGTTATCCAATAAAGACGCCCACAAGTCCCTCACCAGTCTGGCCAGGTCAAACGGCTGGGATTACATCAAACAGGTCATGAACGACGAGATTCTGGCCTCGGCCTACCATCTGGCCGAGTCACCCGACATGACGGCCAAAGAGATCGACTTTCGTCGTGGGGCTATCTGGGCCGCCAGACAGTTATTAACCATGCCCGAAAAACTGTTACTTCGTCTGGAAAACGACATCATGCTCGACGAGGCCCGCAAACTGCACGACGAAAAACTCTAACAGGGACGACCCCCCCCCGCTGGCCAGTACGCTCGGACTTGTCCCCGGTGACACTTATTATCTGTCCACCCACTCCGCCAAGGCCGAGCTAACCATGAACCCCGAAGACGCCGCTACGCAACAACAGACCATCGAGCGCATTGCCGCCGCACAGCAGAACCAGCAGCCACAGGCTCAACCCCAACCCCAGGCTCAATCACAAGCACAGCCACAGCCCACGCCCCCGCCACAGACGCCCATGTCACCGCCGACGCCACAGGAAAAAGCGATTACCGGCGCTGCACCAGTCACTGAAGACGATAAAATTCGCGATTGGGCCG
>JAQFVO010000133.1 GCA_027942505.1 Endozoicomonas sp.
ATCCCCTCATGGCGAAAGGAGTGAAACCGCAATTCCGGGAACCCGAGGGCTTTGGTGCGCTCGGAAAACTTGGTGGAGACCGTTTGTGCCTTGAACGGGAAAATCCGGTCTTCGCCTTCGATCCGGGGTTGCATGGCAATGATCTCGAGACAGACCGGACACAGCGGCACTTTCTGGTGGTTGCCGTATTTCTTCTTGGGGTCTTTCCGGTCGCGGATAATCACCTCACCGTGGTCCATATCCAGATCGCTGTAGCGAATGCTGCAAATCTCACCTTCCCGGAAGGCGCTGTAAATGCTGAACAGCATCAGATGATGGTAAGGTGCCTTGCCTTGTGGCTTGTTGTAGCCATCGAGAAAATCCTTGTAGAGCAGATACACCTGGTGTTCAGTCGGTCGCGTGTCGTCTTCTTTCGACTTGCCCACCAGTTTCAGCTTCCACAACTCTTTCATCAGGCCATCGGTAATAAAACGCCGGAAAAACAGTCCGACCCGCTTCTGGAAATCCAGTGCACGACGCAGGACGGATACATAGAGATGATTGGTGGCCGGCGTGACTTTTTCCAGACGTTCATCCAGCAGGTCGATCAGCATTTCACTGGTGATCTCCTTTGAGCGCTTTTCCGCCAGCCATGACCTCTGCCAGAACTTGATGGCCTGCATATCCCGGTAGCTGATCTGGCTCTCTTTGCGTAGTGATTCAACCTTTCGGCAGTAGGCTTCGAGATACTGATTCAGGGTAATGTCGCCAGATCGAGACTTGGCTGACTCGTAGCGCAGTGTGTCCTGTTCAGCATTGATCGACTGTTCCAGCATTTCCTGCTCGACGGCTTTTGCCCAGGCTCGGCCGGATGCCTTGTCCGGGAAAGTCAGGCTCTCGGTGGCGGAAAAATATTTCTTGCGAACAGTCACCACATAGCGATAGACATTACCGCTTTTGCGCTTCCTTTTTTGGCAGGCGATAGTCATACAACAGCCTCTGTATATTTTTTGTTCTATTTTTCAGGTTTCAATTTAGGTTACAAATCATGTTGTTAAATGATACTAAATGATACCGAATTGTTATAAAAGGGGTATATAAAGACAATAAATATCAATAACTTACGATCTAAACAACATCTGACTAATGTTATGTGGTATGAATTTCAAAGCGGTAGTTTTGATAATGAAATCAATGAGTTAGAGAAATGATTT
>JAQFVO010000372.1 GCA_027942505.1 Endozoicomonas sp.
CAGGCGAGTTAGCAAAGCGGTTATGCAGTGGACTGCAACTCCATTTAGACCGGTTCGACTCCGGTACTCGCCTCCACCTACCCCCCCATTAATCAGTCGTAAAAGAATGCGCTCCAGCGCCCGGGGAATTTCTTCTTCTCCTTGATGAACTCCAGTAGCGATGACAAAGGCAGGTACTTTAATGACTCCCTGGCTTGGCGAAACCCATCACCATAAATCGGGTCAGGATTGAGTTCTATCTCTCTTCTGCGGTATTCGGCATCTTTGGTGTCGAGATTTTTCAACCAGATATATTCCATAAGCACGCACATCCCTTCCTCGACTTTCAAGGGCAAATCTTCGTAGTAGTTGTAAAAGAACCAGGCGTGGGTCAGCTCGTGGATCATTACGGTGCGAAAATGCTCTTCGGGCAGGTTGATCTGAATCAGGATGCAGTCGAAGTTTCTAGCCAGGATCCGGCCTTTCTGGTGCGTAACCGTAGTGCGGGTTACGCCAAGGATAGGGTGGTTTTCGTGAAAGTTGTGATGACTGGCTGCATTCAGTTCGTCACGCTGACAGAGCCTGACTGGTGTCTGAGTAGAGTTCAGTTTTAATCCCACCGAAGCCAGGGCCGACCGCATTTCCACAGCAAGCGCATCGGCCCGCTCTTGTGTGGCGACACCGTTGAGAGCACAGCGATTGCAGATCACCACCCCATCAGGGTACTGCATGCCACCGCCAGTCAAATGTTCGCACACCAGTCGACCACAGCTGGAACACTCCGGGTGGTTTTGGTGATTGTTACAAAATGCGTTACCCCAAAAGTCCACGAAGTAGTTCGGGGTCAGTGGGTTGCGACACACCGAGCAAAGTGGCGCCTGCTGTTTTTGAGCGCACAGTGGGTGCCAGGCCATGCCGTCGAGAGCCACGTACTGGTCTTTAATAGGTTTGCGACACCCCGGGCACTTCAGGCACTCGGGATGCCACTGCCCACCCATGGCCTTAACCCAGCGCCCGAGGATAGGCTTTTTACAACCCTGGCAAATATTCATGATCTTCCCTGATTCACGATGGAGCGGTTCCCAGACCATTCTGGAATGATCTCTCTTGTGAGTCAGTCCGCTCTCCTTGCGTTTCTACCGGATCAGATATGGTGATCGGCAGCCATCTTTTTCAGTCGACTGGCTTCAGCATGATAGTACTGACTGGTGGTATTGATGGAATCATGCCCAGCAAATATAGCAAGATCTTCGATGTCCATCTTTCGCGCCAGATGGGTCAGGGCGGTGTGGCGCAGCGCGTGAAACGGCAGGCCCTGTAATCGCTGGCGCATAGCCGGATCGGCCTGGTCCTGGCAGTAGCTTATAAATGATTGCCACCAGTACCGTAAACCCCGTGCGGTTAACGGCGCAATCTGGCCACCGGACTGGCGAATCTTTGGTGCCAGCGGGAAATTGTCGCCATAAAGGCCGGAGTAACCGTTCATATGCCGGTAATCGATAATCATCTCCTGCAACGCCTTGTTTATCGGTACACGTCTTCTTTTTCGGCCCTTACCCAAAACGCTCAGGTAGTAACCGTCGTCGTTATCCGGGTAAATATCCAGACAACTGTGGCCGGTCAGCTCTGACTCCCGCAGGGCCAGGGCATAGCCCAGGCTCAGGATATAGCGAGTCCGACCAGACTCCAGACGCTCACGGTCAGTACTCGAGGGCAACGTTGCCAGGCACTCCCGGACAAATAGCCACTCTTTATCGTAGAAATAGCGGATGACAGAGCTGCCCCGTGCCACCTTTTCCCCTGAACGCACCAGAGACACCGCAGGGTTGCCGGGGGTGTAGCGATTTTTTGCCAGGAAAGAGAAAAAGGAGGAGAGCACATCAATGATCTGATCAGTGCTTTTACCAGGCTTGACTGGACCACGAAACATTATCCGTTCCGGCTGACCGGGCAACATCCCAGCCATGAGCCAGCGTGCCGGCAAATGCTGAAGAAAGTGCAGATAAGCCTGCAAATGCTTGAGGCGCACATCGCGATAACCAATGCCCAGCTCCAGGTACAAAAAAGCGGTCAGGCGCGTGGTCTCTCTTTCGTACCGGCGTAGTGTTTCCGGGGAGCG
>JAQFVO010000377.1 GCA_027942505.1 Endozoicomonas sp.
TGTTGTGACTTTGGCAGACAGCAATCATAACTTCTCCGAAAATTTTCTTAATTCTTTGAAGTTTTGACAGGTTAAATGTACAAAAGTTCGATATCTTCAACAATTTTGCCCAGAGCGGCCAGTGACCTCCCGTTCAGACATTGCCATGGCAAGCACCACAGCCACTCCCCCCTTAGCGCCTGTAACCTTGATGCCGTCTGCGATGGCCGGATGCACTTGAGCTGAGCCTGACTGGCTGGGCAAAGTCGGACTTTTACTGGCATATGCTGTCTTATTTGATGGCGAGTACTGGTAAACAATCTATCTTTAGTTTCACTGTCGTTGAACTGGATACCATTGCCGGGCGTTCTACCAATGTCTTATATAACTGCGCTATCACCTGCGAGTATTTCCCGGGTTGAGCCACTCGCTGTTGACTCTGCTCCCGGGCTTGCCAAAAGGCCGCAAGAGTCGTTCAATGCTGTTTTTGCCAGCCTTCTGCAGCATGTAAACGACACGCAGCTGCAGGCGCAGCAACGCATGGTCAGCCTGGAGGCTGGTCAGGATAACGTTATTGATGCTGTGATGGCGATCCAGAGAACAAACCAGACAATGAACATGGTGATACAGGTCAGAAACCGTCTGGTGGACGGCTATCACGATGTCTTCAATCAGCAGATTTAAGCTGCTATTCCCAAACTGAATCATCCTCATGGTGGATAAATCGAGCCCATTTCAGGCGCCGGCTGCTGCCAGTACCAGGCTGAAAGGTTACTGGCGCCGACTGCGCAGCGGATTTGACGCATTGTTCAGTTCGATACCTGATCGAACGGCAACCAATGTCAGGCTGGTGCTTGTGCTGCTGGTCAGTGCTTTGCTGGTGGCGGTGTTGATCAACCTGGCCCTGTGGTGGCATGACCGTGACTTTCGCCCGTTGTACGGTCAGGGCGAACACTTCAATCTTGCTGCCATTATCGAAATGCTCGACAAACAGGGCATTGGCTATCGCATTAATCCGGATGACGGGCAGATTCTGGTCCGCTCTGACCAGTTAGCCAGTGCCCGGATGGCCATGGCAGCCGGGGGCATTGTCAGTACCGGCACAAGGACGTGGCTGCCGGACAGCTCTGCTATGGGCGGTAGTCACTACGAGGAGCGGATGCAGTACCTGGCTGCGCTGGAGCTGTCGTTGTCCGAGACCATCAGTGGTATTGAGGCCGTTCGTTTTGCCCGGGTCCATCTGGCGGTGCCTGAGCAAAGTGTCTTTTTTCGCAGCAGCCCACCGGCCAAGGCGTCGGTATACCTTGAGTTGTACAGCGGTATGCGCCTGCAGCCTGACCAGGTCGAGGGCATTATGCGCCTGGTCAGTAGCAGTGTCGCCTCTCTGGACGAACAGGAGGTCACCGTTGTTGACCAGCACGGCAACCTGCTCAGCCAGGCCATTGTCGTGGCCATGCTGGCCGGTGACGGTGATAACGCTCAGCCCTTACTGACCAACCGGATTCGCATGGAGAGTTACCTGGAGCAGCAGCTGGGAAAAATTCTTGACGCCGCCGTTGGGGCGGGTCACTACCGTGTGGATGTGGCCGTTGATCTGACCCGTGACAAGCTGGAGCAGAGTTCCGAACAGTTTGATCCCAATATCGTGCTGCGCAGTGAATCGGTTGAGAGCGGTGTGCCCTATTTGATGGACAAGCCGGCACCCATTACCCAGGAGCCGACGATTCCCCCGGTTGGTGCCCAGGTACCGGAAAAAGGTCCTGAACAGGTGGGCGAACAAAAAGTGATTCGCAACTATGAGGTCAGTCGGCAGATCAGCAGCGAAACCCATTATCCCGGTGCCGTCAGGCGCCTCACTGTTGCCGTGTTGATTGACAGCGACAGCCTGGCAAAAAGTCCCCTCCCGTCGGCTGATGCAACGGACAACGTCTCAGCAAGTACGGTGTCATTAAAAGAGAGTGAGGCTCGGTTGACCGAATTGGTGAAGCAAGGGGTCGGATTTGATGCTGCCCGCGGTGATGCAATCACTCTGGCACTGTTACCTTTTGCCATTATGCCAGCACCGCCAGCAGCGCAGATGGAACAGCAGAGTATTAACCAGTGGCTGGATACTGCTGTGAAGGTTATTCAGATCATATTGCTGCTGGTCACTTGTGCGCTGATTGCGCTTGGTTGTCGCAAATTACTGCATCCCGGGACAACAGTCAGTGAGCAGCCAGTCGGCATCACCGATCAGGCACAGACACCAGCGGGCGGTGCAACCCTGTCACCCATCAGTCTGGAGGAACAGATGGCAAGGTATCGTGACCTGGCCCGCAGTGAGCCTGAGAAGGTAGCGGCCGTATTGAAGGAGTGGATCAACCGGAATCACACCAATGGCTGAGTCAGCAACAGAAGTGATTGTCCGCCCGTCAGTCCAGGACTCTGCGGTCAAATGCAGTGCAGAAGAGGTAGCGGTCTTTTTGTTGCTGCTCGGGGAGCAGGCAGCCGCTGACGTTATTCAATATTTTAATCCGACAGAAATTCGCGCCATCAACCAGTATTCAGAGCGTATCAAGGTGAAAAATCGCGATCAGCTGATGGTTATGCTCAACCAGTTTGAGCGTGCCTATGCCAACGTCAGTCTGCTGCTGGGCGATTTTCAGCGGCAGATGCGTCAGACGTTGCAAAAAGCCCTGGGCAAAGAGCAGGCGCGCTGTCTGGTTAATCCACCGGATAGCCACCGCGAGCCGCTGACCGCTCTGCAACTGATGAAGCCTGAGTTGCTGGCAACCATGATCCGTGGTGAGCCGGAGCAGTTTCAGGCGGCAGTGCTGGTCTGTCTGCCGGCCGATCAGGCCTCGGAGGTTATACACTTGTTGCCTGCCGGGCAGACACAGAGCCTGTTGGAGCGCGTTGCTGCCATGAACCGACTGCCCCAGGCGTCACTGAATGCCATCGTCAGCTTTTTGCAGTCGTTTCTTGATGAGCAGATTGTTGCCAACTATTTGCCCATCGATGGTGAACAGCAGGTTGCCAATATCCTCAACCTGTTTGATAACAACTCCCGGGACGATTTCTTTAACACCCTCAAGCAAAGCGACAGCGACCAGGCTTTGCGGATAGAAGAGCAAATGCTGATATTTGCCCAGGTCGTTCATCTGTCCATGGAAGATACCAGTAAATTGCTCGCCAGTGTCGACCTGGCCGACGTGAGTATGGCATTAAAGGGTGAACCGGATGAGGTTCGCCAGCACATCTACCGTGCCATGAGTAAACGGGCGGCCACCTACCTGCGCGAAGAGATCGAATCGCTCGGTGCGGTAGCGCAGAGCAAAGTCAAGGAGGCCCGCCAAAGCGTCGTGCAGGAGATGGGCCGCATGCTCAGAGAGGGTGACTTTACTATGCCACGCAGCGATGAAGTGATGCTGGAGTAGTCCGATGGTCAAGAGTGCACTGCCCGGGGCGTCTGCAGATGGTCTGGTCCAGCGGTATCAGTTTCCCTTTGTCCGGCGTGAACAACAGCCTGTGCCCACGCCGGTCAGTGGTTTTTCTCTGTTGCGTGCCACGGTCCGTAAAGTGCGTGAACGGGATCGTCGTATACAGCGGGCGGCACAGCAGGCCAGTTACGCTGAGAGTCAGCAACGGGGTTATGAAGATGGCCATGCTGAGGGCTACCGGGCCGGGCAACAGGCCGCGCAACAGCAGCATCAGCACAGCGCCGGGCAGTGGCTTGGGTTAATCAACAGTCTCTGGCAGGAACTGTCCAACCTGCACCAGGCCACGCTGCTGAACCTGGGGCAGCCGTTGACCGACTTGATCAGCAAGGTGGTGCAGCAGGTGGTAAACCATGAGCTGGTCACGTCACCGGAGTCGTTGCAACAGCTGGTCAGTGATGCCCTCGGCCTGTTGCCGGAGACTCAGTCAGTGGTGCTGGAGATTAACGCCCGGGACCGGCCGCTACTGGAACCGGTGATTGCCGGACTGCCGGCCAGCTGGACGGTGCGTGAGGATGACACCATTACATCAGGCGGATGTCGTTTAGTAGGTGAGCACGGCGTAGTGGATGCGACGGTGGAAAGTCGCCTGGCCTCGTGTCTTGATGCCGTCCATGAGCACCTGGTGCCCCATGACTGACTATGTTGTGCCACCTGTGCAGGCCGCTGATCAGTATCGTACCGAGTTGTGGGCGAGCCTGAGCAACAAACTGCAAGCCACCAAAGAGCATATTGTCCGGCTTAAACCGCTGCGAACCTCGGGGCAGCTGGTTAAGGTATCAGGTCTGATTATGGAGGCTATGGGCTGTCAGATGCAGACGGGGCAGCGCTGTCAGGTGCAGGTGCACGACGGCGCACCAGTGGAGGCGGAAGTGGTTGGCTTTGACCGGGATACGCTGCTGCTGATGCCCATGGAGTATCACGATGGCCTGTCGCCCAGGGCGAAAGTGACTCCCATGGGCTTTAACTCGTCGATTCTGGTCGGGAAGCCGCTGCTCGGGCGAATTATTGATGGCGCCGGGCGGCCTCTGGATAATCAGCCCGCACCGGTGGGCAGTGCCACGGTGCGGCTGTACGGTTCAGCCACTAACCCACTGCATCGCTACCCCATCAGCTCGGTGCTGGATGTGGGCGTCCGTGCCCTGAACGGGCTACTCACCATCGGTCGTGGTCAGCGTATTGGTCTGTTTGCTGCCAGCGGGAGTGGCAAGAGTACTCTGCTGGGCATGATTGCCCGGCACACCGCGGCGGATATTGTGGTACTGGCCATGATTGGTGAGCGCGGGCGCGAGGTGGGTGATTTTATTCGCCAGAATATCGACCAGCCAACACGACAGCGTTCGGTCATTATTGCTGCGCCGGCTGATCAATCGCCCGTTATGCGCCTGCGTGCAGCGTTGCTGGCGCACCGGGTCGGTGAGTATTTTCGTGATACCGGCCATCATGTGCTGTTGTTGATGGACTCCTTAACCCGCTATGCCCAGGCGCGCCGTGAGGTTGGGCTGGCTGTGGGGGAACCGCCAGCGGCACGGGGGTATCCGCCGTCAGTATTTAATATGATTGCCCGCCTGGCTGAGCGGGCGGGCAATGGTTGTCAGCCTTCAGGCTCTCTGAGTGCCTGTTACACGGTGCTCGATGAAGGGGACAACGACCCCGTTGGTGAAGCGGCCCGGGCCATTCTTGACGGGCATCTGGTACTCAGCCACAAGCTGGCCCTGACCGGGCAGTATCCAGCCATAGATGTGGTGGCTTCCATCAGCCGCACCATGGCACAGTCGGTAACGCCAGAGCATCTGAAGATGGCGCAGACCTTCTGCCAGCTGGTGGAAAAAGCCCGGGAAGGCAATGAGCTAAAGACATTGGGCGTTTATCAGCTGGGCAACGACCCGGTTATGGATCGTGCCATGGCTGCCGAGGCGGCCTTGCTCGGCTATTTGCAACAACCCATTAATGAACGACAAACGTTTACTGATAGTCTGCGCCAGTTGCAGACGCTGATGGTGGACGGTGATGGCCATCGCTGAGTCACTGCTTAATAAACTGCTACGGCTGGAAACAGTGCAACATCACCAGCAACTTGAGCACATACGCCAGCAGATCAATGAACTGGAAAGACAAGAGCGGCTGGTCGCGTCACTGGAGCAACTGGCCCGTAGTACGGATGTGGCTGGGATTAGCACAGGTATGCAAGTGACCAACACGGTGCGCTTTCACGCCCTGCTGTTGACCATGCAGAACTCCTGCCAGAGAGCCAAAGCTCAACATGCCACGGCAATAAAGACTCTGGCCGAGTCGGCTGCGGTGAACATGGAGCGTCTCAGGCGCCTGCGCCACCGACTGAAAAAAAACGAGTAGTCTCAAGTGCCAGAGGCTTAAGTGGTTTTGCGGGCATGCTGTGGATCAATGGCTTTAAATCCATACCATTTGCGGGCAGTTTGCATCAGCTTTGTTGACTCATTGGGACAGGCCATAGCCGAAAGACTATAGGTGTGCCCCATAGAGCTGAACAGGCAGCGCAGCCTGAAACGGATCTCCTGGTTAACCGACGGCTCTGCTACTTCCGGCTGCGCGACCAGGCGTAAGGCACCTTCCTGTACCGCTTCAGGCTCGATGTGCAGGTGAATCTGATCCAACCCCAGACAGTAGGCCAGTGATGGCAGAATAAAGAGTTCGCGTGCGTCCTTGATCCACTGTTTAGCCTCTGCGCGCAGCGAGGCCGGCATGATCCGGGTTCTGAAGCAGTCATCGAACTGGTGCAACTCGGTCCAGGCGTACTCTTCCCAGAT
>JAQFVO010000180.1 GCA_027942505.1 Endozoicomonas sp.
ATTACCAGCACGCGCTGCGCGATGCCATGCCACGCGGCAAGGCCAACCCGCTGTTCAGCGGCGGTGGCGTGGCGGTTGACGGCATGATCCTGCACGAGCACCACAAGGTTTACAACACCTCCGGTGCGGCTGCCGGCAAGAAGTGGGGTGCCGCTGGTGATGTCAACGGTGCGCGTATCGCCATGTGCGGAGCGCAATCGCTGGCCATGGTCGATCTGAGCAAGGGCGGCTATTGGGAAGAAGAAGATTTTGACTACAAGAACTCGGTCGGTATCTCCCTGGGCAAAATTTTCGGCTTTGAAAAACCGAAGTTTATCGACAAGAAGATTGTCGGCCAGACTGCCACTGAGCAGGATTTTGGTATGGCGGTCTTTGATGTGGCGATGTGATCGCTGTCTGAGTTGATCGACAGGCGCTGACCGGTCTCCGGTGGCGCCTTTTTTTGTGAGGCGAGTATGAAATCAGTCATTAACCCAACCGATGCTACCGTTCGTGCTGTGTCGACGTGTGGTACTCACATCTGTCTGATCGCGGTCGGCGGCCCGCGCCTGATCTCTGATCTGGTGTTTGCCGATGCCTGCGCCAAGGGGTGTCTGCCGGCTGATCCGTCCGTTGACAATCCGGCCACGGACATTGACGAGCGTCGGGTGGCGCAACTGGTCACGGTGATGAACGAGGTGCTGGACGAGGGCAACGAGTCGTTGCTGACCATGGAAGGCTGCCCCAAGGCCTCGGTGCTCAAGCGTCTGTTTGGCGAGCACAACAGCAGCGAGCGGCAGGCGGCGTGGCATCAGGTTGAACTGACTCGGGACCGTTAACATGACTCTGACTTGCCAGCATATTATTGATCGGGTGCGTGCCCTGCTGCGCGATGCCGATCCCGATGGGGACTTTCAGCACAGTGACGAGACGTTGCTGGACTGGTTGAGCGAGGCGTATCTGGAACTCGTGGTCCTGAAACCCAACGCCCATACGGTGACGGCGGTGATTTCTTTGCAGCCTGGCACTGAGCAGCGGTTACCGGACGATGGCATTATCCCGATCCGCGCAATGAGTAATATGGGTCTTGACGGGGCAACTCGCGGCCCGCTTTATACCATGGTCAATCCGGCGGTGCTCTACAGTGGCTTTCCCAACTGGATGCAGGAGCCGCCCGAGTTGACGGTGCAGCATGTGATGGTCAAACCGCAGTCGCGCCAGTTCCAGGTCTACCCGCCGCAACCGGACCCGGCCGGTCATATTGAGATTGAGTACACCGCCATACCGGCGGCGCCGGTGGATATTAATGCACCACTGTCGGTGGCGGATCATTATGCGCCGGTGCTGACCAACTATGTCACTTATCGGGCCTTGTCGGAAGACAGTGATCACGTCGCTAACCGCAAGAAAGCAGTCCAGTTTTACCAGCTGTTTGCGCGCGCGTTAGGCGTTAAAATGGAGTCTGATGACAGGTCCAGGAGACGCACTGAATGATAGCCATGCGCGAGGTGATACCGGAATTTTTGCCGTACGTTGAGGGCTGTCCGAACCCGTTGGCGATCCGTCAGTTGCGCAACACGCTGATGGACTTTTGCCGGCAGACTGAGTGCTGGCGCTATCGCGACGACTATGTGACGGTGATTAAGGGGCGCGGCGAGGTGGAGTTGACGTTGCCCGAACACAGTCGGGTGATCAAGGTTCACAGTCTGACTTTTGACGGTCATCGACTGAATCCGGCGTCGGAAGCGGTACTGGATCAGCAGGTGGATAACTGGCGTCAGGCCGTTGGTACGCCGGTCGCTTTTTACCAGCAGTCCGGGTCGCAGCTGTATCTCTATCCAAAACCGGCCGCGACCAGCACAGGTCGCTTGCAGGCGTCGCTGATACTGGCACCTACCCGCACCGCCACTGAGGTGGACGAGAACCTGTTGGAGAACTGGCTGGAAGGGTTGATTGGCGGGGTGCTGTACCGGTTGCGCATGATGCCCGGGCAGCTGTGGACCGATCCGGAAGCGGCGGCGATTGACCTGGCGGATTATCAACAGGCGGTAGCACAGGCGTTGCGCGTCAGTCGCAATGATCACTACAACAAGTCGGCGCGGGTGACGGCGTATGGCGGTTACTGAACAGGACCATTTGCACCGCTGGCTGTGCGCTGACGCCGAGGCGGTGGCACTGGCGGAACTGTTTGGTGAGTTGTCGCAGTTATGGGATGACCTGATCGACGAGGATCAGCCGGTCAGCACGGCGCAACGGGAACACCTGTTTCGGCTGTCGTTGGTGGAGTTACCGAAGAACGGGTTTTACCAGCGCTATTTTTACCAGCTTCAGCCGGTACTTGAGGACCGGTTATATACCTGGCTGGACTGTAACCGGATTGAGCGCGGTGGCAGTGATGCGCAACTACAGGCAGCGTACATTTTACGCTCGGTGGTGACCGACCTTGTTATTCATATGGCTTATCTGATCGGCGGTTATGACTGGCGTCAGCAGGTGGCGTTCGAGGTCAGGGAGTATGTCTACGGTGGCAATGAGTCGTGGCCATCGTACCGGCGCGAACATCGGGGGGATTGATATGTGCATGGGAAGGACACCACAGGTTCCTGAAAGCAAGGCGGAGAAGGATAACGTCCGTCATGCGCTGGACCGGTACAATGAACGCATCCAGGACGGTTACGTGGGTCTGGAAAAGGCGGCGCTGGCCGATCTTGGCCGTGACAAAAAAGGCGCTTTGCAGGGGATTGCCACGGCGGAACTGGCTAAACAGGAGGCACAGGGGTATGCGCTGGCGGCCCAATGGCATCGCCCGCAGGATTTCAGTGCGTTGTCTGGTGCTTCGGCGCAGTCCAATACGCTGCTTGGTCTGGATACTGCCGCTCACGCGCAGGGGCTTGATGATCAGCAGCGGTTTAACGCGATCCAGCGCGGTTTGAACAAGGTTAATACCAGTGCCAGTCTGGCCATGTCGGCCGCACAGCGCAGTTATGAGGAGTCAACCACAAAACTTCAGGCGCAGCTGATCCGACAGGAGGCGCAGCAGAATATGTTTGGCGGTGTGGCCAACTTCGCCATGTCATTGTACGGCTATAAGAAGGCGGCTGATCAGGCGGAG
>JAQFVO010000395.1 GCA_027942505.1 Endozoicomonas sp.
TCCTCCTTACGACTATCAACCAGCGTCCCCACACCAATCTCAACCCGGCCAGCGCCCACCAGTGTCCAGGTGCCATAGCCAAAAAATTCCGCCGGATTGGTTTCAGACGTAGAGTAATACCGCCCACCCACCGGAACTTTCAGCTTATCAATCGCGGTATTCAGCTCAGTGACCTTCTCATCCAGTCCAGCCTTAGTGGCCAGATCCTCATACCCCACGATGTTCTCCATGGCGATAGAACCGCCCTGCATTGCCACAATCGCCTCATTCAACCGCTTCAGGTTACGCTCAATAGCTTCCGGACTCGCCACCGGTTCAAGTACCACACCACCCATAATTCACTCCTTCTAAATAAACGCTGCCCGCCTCCCGCTCCCCGCCGCCCGTAAAAGCACACATCTTATCTTTTTCGGGCAGCGGGCAGCGAATTAAACATCCCGCTCCGGATAGTTATACCGAGGATCAAACAACCTCAACCGAATATACCCTTCCGTTTCCAGCTCATGCTCAAACTGATAATCCGCCAGCTGCACCGGAATCTCCACATTCAAATACTCCGGCTTCTCGTGGTAAAGGTTCACCCCGCCAATGGTCAGGTACCGGGGCTCATGGCGCCAGATATCAAACCCCGCCTCCATCAGCGCCGCCTGGTCCGCATCGGTATACAGCCGGTAGCTGCCATGGCTCAGGTAGTTCCCTTCCGCGCCCACATAGACCCGCTGCAAGTCAGTCACCCCGGCGATATTTGGTTGCTCCTGCCAGGTACGCATGACACTGCGAACCGGGGTCTTGCTGCCATCCAGCCGGGTATCCTGCGAGTAGCGGGTATTGAGCAGCCAGAGACCATCCACGCCATACCAGCCCACCCGGTTGCCAATACGCACCAGCCCCTTGGCATCGGTAATAATCTCACCCCACCGCTGGTAACGCGTATGCCAGGTAAACAGCCGCCCGCCATAGAGCAGGAACAGCAGCTCCAACTGATTATCCAGCAGTAGCTCCGCGCCGCTGTCCGGCGTATAGAAGACAGAATCAATATCCCCGGAAAGCGGCTCATCCCGCCCCAGCTCATAAACCCCCTGCCGGTCCAGGTAGAACAGACGGCGACCGTCAGACACCATCGCCCGACTGCCCACCGCCCCATGTCCGGAGACCACCTTGGTCAGGGAGAAGTTATATTTACTGTCCCCGGTCACCTGCCAGAGGCTGTCCGGCGTGGCGATCATCAGCCGGTCACCGTGACTGGCCAGCGCGGTCACATCGGACTGATTGCCCGATTGCACCTGCATGGCGTTGATCGGGTCCCAGTAATGAGGCTTGTCGTTCTCCGTGTGGTAGACAATATGGGTGCCGTCCGATGCCCACAGCCGGTTGCGCCAGGTGGCCAGAACCTTGGCCTTGGGCAGATTATAGGGCTGCTGCTGGTCATCCTGGCACTCATTAACAATGCTTACCGATTCGTACAGCTGAGTATCCCCCTCGCCATTGGGGCGACGGTAGATATAGAACACGGTATCACCGGAGGCGATATAGAGCCGCCGTTGCCGGTCACCATAGCCGGTCAGGGCCTGAAAGCTGGTGCCAGTCATCCGGGTGCCGGCGGTGCGGTCGGTAAAGGTGTTTTCGATCACATGCCAGATCATCAGCTGGCCATAACGCTCAAACACCACGCTGTTGCCCCAGCCCAGGGCGGTGTTGATATTGCCGCTGATCACCTGCTGGGCACCGGGGCGGGATTCCATCTCAACCTGCCCGATGGGCAGCAGGTTATCGGCCTGTTTCAGTTTGCCGGGGGCGTAGTTAAGGGTGAACATGCCCTCTCCTTACGGCACTTGCGGCCATTCAATATCATCAACACTGTGAAACTGCTGCGGCAGATCGGCCAGAGCCTGAATGTACTCGTGAATCTTTTGAATCATTGCGTCATCGTCTGTGCGCTTCAAACCTAGCTGGTCTTCTCTGTACATGCGGTGAATGCGCCACTCCACCGCCATAATCTTTGCGGCCCTGACTTCATCAAACCGGTGCCATTGCTGACGATCGTAATCGCCTGCATCGCGCTGAATACTCTCGATGGTATCTTCATCCATTCCTAAGCTGGCCAGAAACTTTGCATCTGTGTTTGCGTAGTGCTGTCCGTTATAGATAAAGCTAAACATGGCTATTTTCTCCTTGCTTGACATGGCTGGGATAACAGTTTTTTTCGTAGCTTATAGCTGCTTGCATGACTGGCGTGCCCGATCCAGCTTTGCAGTTTTCTGGACACATCAGTAATAGTTAGGGTGCCATTTGACACTGCTTGCCGATACTTCTTCAGATTCTTTTTAATGCGCTTGACGCTGTTCTTTCTCAGTAGCCGATGCGTCGCGTAAACGCGATAACCGAGAAAATCCAGCGCTCTGCCGCCCGCTTTGGCTGCCGGAAAAACCTGCGTCTTGTGATTGGTTTTCAGTCGTAGTTTGTCCCAGAGGAACAATTCAATAGCTTTTCGCCAGGTGTGCAGTTGCTGTTTGTCGTGATGAACAATAATGAAATCGTCCATATAGCGGACGTAATGCTTCGCTTTTAGCCCGTGCTTGGCAAACCAGTCCAGCTCATGGAGGTAGACATTGGCGCACAGCTGGCTGGTCAAGTTGCCAATCGGTATGCCAACGCCCGGTTCGCCTGGCGAATGGTCGATGATGTCAAAAATCAGACCCAGTGTCTTATGACAATTAATTCTGCGCGCTAATAATGGCTTAAGAATGTCGTGGTTGATGTTCTGGAAATAGCGAGCAATATCTGCTTTCAAAACAAACGCTTTGCCGTGATTACGCTGGACAACTTGCAGCATATGCTGCGCCCTGTCGGCTCCCCGGTGTGTACCTTTGCCCACACGGCAGGCAAAGCTGTCATCAATAAAAGCCCGGTCAAACAGGGGTTCAATAATATGAACAATGGCCTGCTGAACCACTCTGTCGCGAAACGGAAGAGCAGATACTATTCTCATTTTTGGCTCAAATACCAAAAAGTTTCGGTAGTGCCCGGTTTCGTAACCGTCCCAGATCAGTTCGTTCTGAAGTTGTATTAAATTTTCTTCCAGTCGCCCGAAAAAGGCGGCTACTTCCCGCCGGTTTCGTTTGCCTTTTCTGGCTCTCAGCGCTGCATGGTAGAGATTTTCAAAATCAATAATCTGGTCAAACAGCGATAAAGAGGGCACCTGACCGGCGCACCGGCCAGGCTGTTCAATGTTTTGGCATCCTGCCATGGCACAGACATCCTTTTTGCAGCGCACGGGATCAGTAGTCGTAACCACTGAGCATCTGGCGTCTGAAAGAGCGGGGCGAAACCCGATGTTGCTGTTCGCGTTCGTGCGAGCGTTGTTCAGGTTCAGCGCGGCCAGGCCGGCATTTGAGCCATTGTTCCAATTGCCGCCACGGATCGGGAGCCGTTTCAATGTCTGCGCCTTTCGTTTTGAATCCATGTTCCAATCATACAGCCCATTTCGTACAGAAACCGGCTCCACAATTCGTACTGACGAAACGGGAGATAGGTCAGTGTCTGCGCCAGCCTCAGCTGACATCTGAGCACTTCCAGCTCTGTGTCCAGCTCGGTCAGTGTCGTTTTTTTTGTGGTATTTCTTGCCGACAACGATGATCAGCCTTTGAATCATCAGCATACTGGCGCGGATTTCCGCGCATAACACATGGCGCTCCGATTTCGGAAACTGTCTCAGTGCTGTGTACCCGTAGGCGATCATGTCGTTGCATTTCTGTAAAAGTACGTATTCAGACTGCATAAAAAATTTTTAAATCGTGCGCTACCGCGCACGCTTCAGAACCCAGTTATCAGATATCAGGCAACAAAAGCGGGGCGAAACCCGCTGCTGCTGCCCGCGGTCGGGCGAGCGTTGCCCAGGTGCAGCGCGGCCAGGCCGGCACCTGAGCCATGGCTCCAATGGCCGCCACGGAGCGGGAGCCGTTCACCATAGTTCCGGATGTAAAAACGCCCTTGAACACCCTGACCAATCGGCTCAACCAATAGCCGCTTCATTAGCTCGTTGGGTGTGTAGGATGCATCTTTGCCTACCGTCTCCCATACCTGGTCGTTGTAAGCGTAATAGCCGTTATCGCCTACGGGTCCGGCATGTTTGCTGACCTGGCTGTTAAGAAACGGCGCTCCAAAGTGTCCAGATGTTGAGCTGTCGCCCGCCTTTGGTGAGTCAAAGAAGCATGGCTGCGCTGTCCATTGCGCCTCAAGCTGATCTGTCCGGTTATCAGTGGTGCAAATCACCTGCCCGTCTTGCGTCTTCAATCCGTACTGCCATTCCCAGACGTTACCCACCAGGTCGTATATGCCGGCATCCGTCTTATCATGAGCCCATACCGCCGGACCTGAACCGCTGTTAATGCGTGCTGAACCGTTCCTATCGTTAGGCGCACGGCCATCGCCGCGACGGCCAAACTCATGGTAAGCATCATGGGAGCGACCATACTGCGTGTTACCTCGCGGCTGACAGCCATTCGCAATGCACCACAGGCTAATGGCAGCCCATTCGTGGACAGTCATTAGATGCCAGCCGGCGCCCTTGCTTTCACAAATACCTTTTGCCGCGTCGTAGTTGACTGACACTCGCGGATCAGCATTTGCAACTGATACGCCATGAGCGCCAGAGCCCTGGTATTTACCGATAAAAATCTCAGGAACTTCTGTTCCGCTGCGCATAAACGCTGTCGCAATGCCGGAACCCATCTCGGAAGTCATACCGATATCGTCGTAAGTAAATTTAGGAATTACCACCATCACGTTCGCGTTTCCGTGTCCGTCGTACAAGACCGTATTTTTACCTCCGGTCGCAGACTCGACGGCGTGGCGATATGCGTCTTTAATATACGGCCCGAGCCATCTATCCACTGTTGCGTTGGCGTCACCAATGGGAATTTTGCCGACCGCTGGCTCAAGGCTGGCTTCACCGTCATACACAATACCGGCCGCTTCTTTTGCCGCATCCTGGGCTTCGCTGTTGGCCTGTAATGTTTCCCGATGTTTGATGGTAACGTCAACGGCATCAGCCATAACCTGATCTGCCGCTTCGAGCGACGTATTAACCGCTGTATCCAGAGTCTTTTTACTGACGTTAGTGGCTTCCAGCAAATCCGTGGTAGCGGTTTCCAGATCCTGAACCTGCTTTACCAGTTCGTCCATTGTGGCCATGTGCGGCTCCTTATT
>JAQFVO010000397.1 GCA_027942505.1 Endozoicomonas sp.
ATCCACTATAAAAACTCACTCTCGGTAACGCCGAGCCGGCGGCTAGCAATGCGCTACCGCGCACGCTTCAGAACCCAGTTATCAGATATCAGGCAACAAAAGCGGGGCGAAACCCGATGCTGCTGCTCGCGCGCGTGCGGGCGTAGTTCAGGTTCAGCGCGGCCAGGCCGGCATTTGAGCCACTGTTCCAGCCGCCGCTACGGAGCGGGCGCCGTTCTCCGTAATTCCGTATATACATACGTCCCTGAACACCCTTGCCGACCGGTTCAATCAACAAACGTTTCATCAGCTCATTTGAAATATACGACGGGTCTTTTGCAATAGACTCCCACACCTGATGATTGTCACCGTAATAACCGTCGTCCCCGACAGGGCCAGCGTGTTTAGTAACTTGGCTGTTCAGGAACTGGGTGCCACGATATCCGCTCTCAGCACCGCCTGACTGCGGCGAATCAAAAAAACAGTCTTGCGCTATCCATTGTGACTCCAGCTGGTCTGTTCTGTTGTCGCTAGTACAAATCACCTGCCCGTCTTGCGTCTTCAATCCGTACTGCCATTCCCAGACATTACCCACCAAGTCGTAGACGCCGGCATCGGTATTATCATGAGCCCATGCCGCCGGACCTGAACCGCTGTTAATGCGTGCTGAACCGTTCCTATCGTTAGGTGCTCGGCCATCGCCGCGACGGCCAAACTCATGGTAGGCATCATGGGCGCGGCCATACTGTGTGTTACCTTGCGGCTGATGGCCATTCGCAATGCACCACAGGCTGATGGCAGCCCATTCGTGAACGGTCATCAGATGCCAGCCAGCGCCTTTGCTTTCACATATCCCTTTTGCTGCGTCGTAGTTGACTGAAGTTCGCGGATCAGCATTCGCAACTGATACGCCGTGCGTACCGGAGCCCTGGTATTTACCGATAAAAATCTCGGGAACCTCTGTTCCGCTGCGCATAAACGCTGTCGCAACGCCGGAACCCATCTCGGAAGTCATACCGATATCGTCGTAAGTGAATTTAGGAATTACTACCATTACATTCGCGTTTCCGTGTGCGTCGTATAAGACCGTGTTTTTGCCACCGGTCGCAGACTCGACGGCGTGGCGATATGCGTCTTTGATATACGGCCCGAGCCACCTATCCACTGTTGCGTTGGCGTCGCCAATCGGAATTTTGCCGACCGCTGGCTCAAGACTGGCTTCACCGTCATACACAATACCGGCCGCTTCTTTTGCTGCATCCCGGGCTTCGCTGTTGGCCTGCAATGTTTCCCGGTGCTTGATGGTAACGTCAACGGCATCAGCCATAACCTGATCTGCCGCTTCGAGCGACGTGTTAACCGCTGTATCCAGAGTCTTCTTGCTGACGTTAGTGGCTTCCAGTAAATCCGTGGTAGCGGTTTCCAGATCCTGAACCTGCTTTACCAGTTCGTCCATTGTGGCCATGTGCGGCTCCTTATT
>JAQFVO010000292.1 GCA_027942505.1 Endozoicomonas sp.
ACTGTTTAGCTCAGGCTTGCAGTGGAAGTCGTAGATACGGCTCTTGCCGGTTGAGTAGATAAATACTTCCCGCTCCAAGCCGGACATATCCAGCATATCCTGCTTTTCCAGATAGCTGGCGTTGGACCAGCGGAAGATCTCCAGGGCGATGGTATTCTCACCTTCACGGACATAGGGTGTGATATTGAACTCAGCCGGATTTTTCGCATTCTGGCTGTAGCCGACCCGCTGACCATTGATCCAGATAAAACTGGCCGTACGGGCACCGGCCAGTTGCAGAAAAATCTCTCGCCCGGACCAGCTCTGATCCAGACTGAATGTACGACGGTAAGAGCCTACTGGGTTGTATTCCCTTGGAACCTCTGGCCATTGGGTGGTAAAAGGAAAGCGTTCATCCAGATAGATGGCTTTATCAAACCCCTGGGCTTCCCAGTTACCGGGCACTCTGATGGTATCCCATCCGGAGACATCAAAACTTTCCCGGAAAAAATCCCGAGGGCGTGACTCTGGATTGTGTGCACAATTGAACTGCCATAAGCCATTCAGTGACAGATAGTTAGCAGCAGTTTCAGGCCGGTTATTAATCGCCAGTGATTCGTGGGTAAATGGAAATGCGTGAGGCCTTGGTGCTTCCTTGTTAATACCGTTAATACGATGGTTTTCCATTACGGCAGGAACGTGGTCAATCTCTTCATAGAGATCAATCGCTGTCCTGGCATCAAAAATAACCGAACTCATGCAAATCCTCCGGGCTCAAGAGTCCATCTACCAGCTCAGACAGATGGTGGGTTTATGGGATAATCCCTGGTAAAAATCGTTCGCTATCAAGAAGGGGTCGCTGCCATGATGCTCGTGTGACTGTGGCATTCCTGCCGGCCCTGGTAACGGCTGTACCAGGCGTTGGCAGCTCCCAGAAAGATCACCACACCAGAGACGTTGTAGAGCAATACTTGAGAAATATTGCTTCCTGCCGGAAAGGTGGCGGCGAAAAAACCGATGGTGAAAATGGTCAGTAACATGATGGTAATGGCGACACCCACTTTGGCCGAACCCATGCGGAAATCTCGCGCAATGTGGTCGTGCTTCAGTCGCAGCTTGAGATAGGCGACCATGATAAAGATAGGGGGCAGCATGGCAGTGGCAGCAGTCATATTGATGGTGGTGTTCATCAGTTCCTGCGCGGTTTCACTGCCCATTGCCGGGATGAAGATCAGCGGGATAACAATAATGAACTGGATCCAGGCAGCACGTTCTGGCACACCGTGGCGGTTCAGTGCCGTGGTTTTTGCGCCATAAATACCTTTTGGTGTTTCGGCGAAATGAACTTTAACCGGAGTGGCTGACCACATCAGCAGGCTACCAAACATGGCAACCAGCAGTACCACGCCAACGATACGACCGGTGACAACCGCTGAGAAACCATAATGCTCAGCCAGACTGGTAAACACTTGTACCATGCCGCCGGTATAAGAGAGCTCAGCGCGTGGCACAAACACGTTAATCAATAGCGAACCGGCGGCGTACATCAGGCCGATAAAAAGACCGGCTGCAACAATGACTCTGACAAATGATTTGGCGCCACCCTGCACGTCATTCAGGTAAACGGCAACACTGTCAGCGCCACCGGCGGCCTGAAAGATCCAGCACATCACACCGAGCGTTGCCCAGTTGATTGTTGGTGACAAGGCTGCTGCGCTGAAGGAGTCAGCCGGTTCAAGTCCCCCAGCCAGTGCGCCGCCTGCCAGCAAGATATACCCCAGCGTCAACGCCAGAACCGTAACAGTGATGACTGAGGTGACTTTCCCCAGCCAGCTGGCCCCACGAATAGAGATAAAGGTGGCGATGGCAAACAGCAAAGTAGACAAAACCGCCGTGGTCATCGGTGTGAATGTCTGTTCATAGCCGAGCAGCGCATAAGATGAATAGGCGATGACATTGGGCAACAAAGAGACAAAAAAGAACAGGTTAACAAAGAAATAGGTAAACGAGCCCAGGTAGGCTGCACGGTCACCGAGAGAGGTTTTCAGCCAGCCGTACATACCCGACTCGGAGCTTTTATTGACCGAGACAAATTCAGCAATGATGAAGACAAAAGGGATGAAGTAAAACAGGGTGGCAAAAAGGAATATGGGGGCAGAGCTGAGACCCAGTTCGATATTGTTATTGACGATATTGCGCACATTGAACACGGCAGTGAATGTCAGCGCCAGCAAAGAAAATTTGCCTATGGTTCCCCGATTTCTTTCTTCCATGGCTAGCATCACCGAAGACTGTTTGCATAATTTTTACTTAAATTTTACTGAGCAAATCCTAGCGATGTTGTGTTTGTCATTGTTTGACTGAGGTCATGTTTTGTGAAAAAAATGGTAAAAATGCCATCTGAGATCAAAAGAGTACTTCCGCCAGGCAGGAGCTGAGTTGAGGCAGGGAGTACCGCAAAATTGTGAGAACGTAGCAGCCTGATGGAATCCCCCACCGAATTTGGTGGGGAAGGATGTCAACATAACGGACAGCGGCTACCGCTGGCGAGGTGCAGTGGTACCCCGATGTTTGATATATGCCGGAATGGTCGTACATATTGGGATGTGCCGATCATCACGCATCTGTTCAACAAGCATATTAATGGCTTGGATACCCATTAGCTCTGCTTCAAGATGGAAGGTTGACAATGGGGGAAAGGTAAAACGGGCTGTGGGTATATCGTTGATACTGATCAGTGACAAATCTTCCGGTATTTGTACCTTACCTTCGTGGAGGGCACGCAGCACACCGATGGCAATGGAGTCTGTAGCCACCAGCAGGGCATCGGGAAGCTCTTTTGATGATAACATTTGCTGGGCAAGGCGATATCCTGAGGCACTGGAAAAGTCACCACGATAAACATTCTGTGGATCCACCACCTCGCGCAGTTGGCCGTACTCAAGAAATGAAGACTCTCTTATATCGACGCCTCTGCCATGGTCCTGTCCACCGATAAAGCCAATCCGGCGATGCCCGCTGGTGATAAAATAATCGATGGCCGTTCGGCAGACCCTGGCAAGATCGGTATAAACGCAGTCGTATTTTTCGTGATAAAAATCAACGCAGACTACGGGCTTCTCTCTGCAACAGTGTTCGTTATTTTCTCCCGGGTCAGTCCCAACAAAAATTATTCCGTCATAATTATCTGTCGCAGGGAGAGCTTCAGACGATTTGTACTGCCGGATAAGCTTGATATTCAGCTTGTTGCATTGCAACTCTATGCCGAAGCGAATGGCGAGATAGTAGGGATCGTTGATTTCAACAGCTTCTGGATAGGCAAAATTGACGAGGAACTCATACTTTACTGATTGCAACGTCTTACGACTACGGGTTGTCCTGTACTGCAATCTCTCAGCAATTTCGAAGATAACCTGTCGTGTATCGGGTTTTACGCTGATCGAAGGGTCTTCATTCAGTACCCTTGAGACCGTAGATAAAGAGACGCCGGCTTGCTGGGCTATCTCCTTTAATGTAGCCATGTATACTCCGCAGGATGCCAATAAGTACTAAAGGTATTTTCGAGAAACGACATTAACACAAATAGTAAAAAAGCAGTAAAATTTTACTGACAATACGGCATGAGTACCCTTTACGGCAACTTTACTCTCTCAACCAAAAAATGTATTGGTCAATGGCACTGACTTAAGCTTAAAAACCCCGTAAACATGAGGATTAATACAGGTTGAGAGATTTGAATTGGAACCACAAAGCACACAAAGAAGAGTTTTTCTTTTCCTTTGTGCTCTTTGTATGCTTTATG
>JAQFVO010000298.1 GCA_027942505.1 Endozoicomonas sp.
GGGTCAGTCAGCAATCCGGTACCTATAAAGATGGGGTAGCTGCGTTGACCAAGGTCCACCTTGAGCTCCACCATTGAACAACTCCCGACTATTTACCAACAGTGTGGATAATTTTCCTGATCACCTGACGTGGTGACATGGTAGCCGTATCCAAAATGAGGTCAGCGATGGCGCGGTACAATGGATCACGCTCTTGCAGCAGGCGACTGAGCACCACTTCCCGATCAGGCCTTTGCAACAGCGGCCGGCGTTTGTCTTTCTCGGTTCTTTGCAGCTGGATCGATACAGGCGTTCTTAAATATACAACAAAGCCGTGGGTGCTCAGATGACGACGGTTCTCAGCCCGACCAACGGCGCCACCGCCGGTGGCCAGCACCACACCACTTTGCATGCAGACCTCTTCAATGACCTGACTTTCCCGATCGCGAAAACCCTGTTCCCCCTCAACGTCAAAGATCCAGGGGATGTCTGCGCCACTGCGTTCCTCGATGATATGGTCAGAATCAAGAAACGGACAGCCCAGTTCCTTTGCCAGCATTCTGCCAATGGTACTTTTGCCTGCCCCCATGGGTCCTATCAGATAGATATTTGTTAATGGCATGCTTTTTGCCAGCCTGACTTCCTGCCTGTGTGCAGCGAGCGTAGCGCATCGCAAGCGGTTATGACAACAAAAACGGGAGCCGTGGCTCCCGTTTTTGTTACTTTGCAACTGGGTTGTTTATCAGCCGCTGTTCACGCTCTGGATTAGCTATCCTGAAGCACGAACCGCACACGCTGACTAGCCACAATTGGTTTCAGCGCAGTGAGACACCTTCAGTAATCACCCTGGGCGTGATGAAGACCAGCAACTCTTCTTTACTGTCCTTCTCAGTTTTTTTCCGGAACAAATTACCCAGGTAAGGGATGTCGCCCAACACTGGCACCTTTTCCATACCCTGGTTTTTAGTCTGCTTGAACACGCCGCCGAGTACCACAGTTTCACCATCTTCCACCAGCACTTGCGTGGTTATTTCGTTGGTTGAAATTATTGGTACTCCGTTGGTAGCTAAATCGGTGGTGTCGTCATTGTTGATTTTGATATCCATGATAACCCGACCGTCAGGCGTAATCTGCGGGGTTACCTCCAGGCCGAGCACGGCATCTTTGAAGGCTACCGAGGTGGCACCGCTTGATGTTTTCTCTTCGTAAGGGATTTCCTTACCGGACTTGATCACAGCGGTCTTCTTATCTGCCGTAATTACTTTTGGCTGGGAAATGACCTCACCGCCACCATCGCTGAGCAGAGCCGAAAGCTCAAGATTCAAGATGGTGCCGCTGCCAGTGGAAAAACCGATGGAAATAGCACTTGAAGTCCCACCAGCCACACTTAAGTCGGTGAATACATTATCATCACCACGACCACCAACGCTGACATTCTGACCGTTCTCATCCCCATTAACCGACTCACCGCTCCACTTGACACCCAATTCCTCACGCAATTCTGAACTCAAGGTAACAATTCTGGCCTCAATCATTACTTGCCGAATGGGAATATCAAGATGTTCAATCAGCTCCCGCAATTCATCCAGTTTTGCCTGGGTATCCTTAACCAGCAGGCTATTGGTTCTTTCTACCACCTGAACTGAGCCCCTCTCGGTCAACAAAGCGGCACCCTCTCCACCTTGCAGGACATTCGCGATTTCGGCGGCATCAGCGTAATTGATCTGAATCAAATCGGTAAATACCGGAGCCAGTTCACGAATCTGCTTTTCGTTTTCCAGCTGCTCACGCTCCCGTGCGGCAATTTCTGCTGCCGGTGCCACGGTCAACACATTACCCTGGAGACGTTTGTCCAAACCTTTGGCCTTCAGAACAATATCCAGAGCCTGGTCCCAAGGCACATTTTGCAAACGCAAGGTCACATTGCCACCAACGGTATCTGAAGCCACCAGATTCAGGTCAGTAAAATCAGCTATCAACTGCAGCACGGCTCTGACTTCGATATCCTGGAAATTGAGCGACATCTTCTCACCTTTGTAGACAAGACCGGACTTTCTTCTACCACGATCATTTGCCTCTTCAGCTTTAACACTGATGGTCAGCAGATTATCAGTCTGGTAAACCAGGTACTCGAACTTGCCCTCTGGTTCGATGAGAATGATGGTATTGCCATCCTCAACCATGGCATCAATAAACTTTACCGGTGTGGCAAAGTCGATAACATCAAGACGGTTTCTGAGATCTAAAGGCAGTATGTCACCCTGAAACTCTAAACGGATCCGGCCATCAAACTCCCGCGTGTCCATGGGAACCCTGGCATCTTTCAGAGCGATCAGGATGTTGCCTTCGCCATCCTCACCACGTTCGAAGTCGATGGCAGCAATACCGGTTGTCGCAGCAGCATAGGGTACAGCAAACTGATTCGGTTGCCCTTGGTTGTGCTGCATGGCGGCAGGTTGCGGTGCCATTGGCAGACGATCACTGCCCAAAAAGATACTGATCGAACGACCGTCTGTCTGGGTGGTAAACCGATCAGGCTCGTGCAAGTTGATGACCATTCTGGTGCGATCACCCGCTTCCAGCACAATGACGTTTTTGACGTTGTTCAAAGCAACTTCGTTATATTTAGGCAACGCACTGTTGGTATAGGGTAAATCCAGGGAAATTCTTGGCGGTTGGTCAACGCTATAACCGTGGGCGGCAGGTGCTGTACCATCAAACGTCAGGCGAATCTCAACCATGCCATCAGCCAGTGAGGTGGCCTTCATATCCTGCAAGATGACCGCCCATGCAGAACCAGGCAAAACAGTCAGCAGCGCGCACAAAAGCCCTTGAAGAACAGTTGCCGGCAACAGGGTACTCATTTTCATCTAACTTACCCATTTCAGAATTGTGATTATTATTTTCATCGGCATCATTGCCGGATAATCCAGATGCCTGATGCTCACCCGTTAATTACCGGTCAATATCCCTGAATATTCAGTACTCTGGGACGCTCAATCCAGTATTTCGGCCCTGCGGGAACGATCTCCACCAGTTGCAGCTGTTGATCGTCAATAAAAGTAATTCGGCCGTGATCACGTCCCAGGTAGTCACCAACCTGCACACGGTAGACACCACCCGATCCATGCACCAGCCCCCAGAACCCGTCTTCGTTACTGATGGAGCCCACCATGCGGAATGTGTCCACATCAAACTGTTCCAGATACTGCTTGACCCTGTTGGTATCTGGCTTGACGTTGCGCTTGATTTGCTCGGTGGTCAGGGAAACTCTCACCGGTTGTTTGAATGGACTGCGCAGGGCTTTGGCCTGATAGGCAAAGGCTTCGTAGGGTCTGAACTGGGGTAAGGAATCGATATTGCCGCTAGGCTGGTTGTCCATCTGCCTCATGAAGGTATCGATGTCCCTGTACCCGTGCTGTTCCATTGAGCAGCCGGCAAGACTCGCCAGAGCTGTGGCGGTAATCAACAATCGCAACGGCTTCATCACAGCCCCCCCTGATCATTGTAACGGTAGGTTTTTGCCAGAATATCCATATACAGCTGTCCATCCTGGCTCGGGCGGATGGTAAAATTGTGCAACGTCACAATCCGCGACAAGCTGGCTACGCCACTGACAAAACTGCCCAGATCATGGTAGGAACCCTCTACCGCGATGCGAATCGGCAGCTCAATGTAGAACTGACTGAAGTTCTCTTCCTGAAGTTTTATCTCTTCAATCTGCAGGCCGGCGCCACGACCGGTAAAGGTGATGTCTTCGAGCAAACCAGGTACTTCGGTATCACTGGGCAACTGTTTGACCAGTGCGCCAAACGAGTTTTCCATGGACGACATCTGCTCCCGGTAGGCGTTCAGATTCGCCGCCTGAAAGGCTTTAATGCGATAGTGTTCGCGCAACTCCGACTCTTTCTGGCTTGCCGAGTCAATGCGGTCTTGTAAACCGGTGAGGTGGAACTGGTAACCTAGTCCGAGCGTGACGATAAAGGTGAGCAGGCAGACGATGACTCTGACTCCCATGGGCCAGGAGCCGATGTTATTAAAATCGATCTCATTAAAATCGATTTCGTTCATCTTCTGTAATGATTCAACAAAACTCATAATTCCCCCTCAGCCTTGGTGGGATTAATCTGCATCACCGTCAGATCAAACTCATTCCAGTACTGGCTGCTTGCGGTCACTTTCCTGACCGCAGTCAGGTTGGGTTCGGTAAACCAGTCAGAATCTTCAAAGTTCCTCATCAGGGCAGAAATGCGATTGTTGGCCTCAGCAACACCCACCAGCGTGAGACGGTCATCTTCCAGAGTAACCTCTTTGAAGTAGACACCTTCCGGTACGATTCTCGCCACCTGATCAAAAATGCGCACAATCACCGGCCGGTTGCCCTGAAGATTCTGAATGACCTCCATTCGCTCCAGCAGCTGCTCTTTTTTGGTTTTCAAATCCTTGATTTCACTGATTCGCCCGTCGAGCTGGGAGATTTTACTTTGCAGGTATTTGTTGCGACTGTGCTGATGGTCAATGCCACTGCTAAGGTAAAGATCACCCATGAAAACCAGCGCCCCTGCTGCCAGCACGGTTAGACACCACACGACGAGAAATCGTTGTTTACGCTCTTTTCTGGCTGCCTCGCGCCAAGGTAACAAGTTAATTCTTGCCATTAGTCAAAGCTCCTCATGGCAAGGCCGCAGGCAATCATCAACATCGGTGCCTCACTGGCCAGTTTTTCACCATCCACTTTTCCAGACAGGGACATCCCGGCAAATGGATTTGCCTTCCTGGTTGGAATTCCCAGTTTTTGCTCAATCATTTTTGCCATACCCGGAATTGATGCAGCCCCTCCGACCAGGGCGATTCCGGCAACGTCATTGAATTGGGTAGATGAATAGAAGAGTTGCAGGGAACGAGAGACTTGCTGCACCAATGCGTCTCGAAATGGTCCAAGAACTTCAGTCTCGTAATCATCAGGCAGGTTACCCTGATGCTTGGCACTTTCAGCTTCATCCGCCGTCATCGAATATCGGCGCTGAATTTCATCAGTTAACTGTCGTCCACCAAACAGCTGTTCACGGGTGTAAACCGTGTTGCCATAGACGACAATATTCAGAGTTGTTTTGGTGGCGCCAATATCAACCACAGCCATAACCGGGTTGTTTTCGGGTAACCTGAACTGCTTTTCAATCAGCTCTGAGGCCCTGGCCATGGCAAATGCTTCAACGTCAACTATTTGCGCTTTGATGCCAGCCAGTCGCAAGGCTTCTTCACGCACCTCTACGTTGTCACGGCGACAGGCAGCAAGTAACACTTCGACGCGCTTGGGATTTTTTTCATTGAATCCCTGTACTTCAAAGTCGATGGCTACTTCATCCATGGCGTAAGGTATGTATTGGTCTGCCTCAACAGAGATCTGAGTCTCCATCTCATCTTCACTCAACGAGGCGTCCATCTCGATGGTCTTGGTGATCACTGCGGCACCAGAGACGGCAACAGCTGCTCCTTTCTTGCCTGTTTTGGCGACAGACAGGGCTCGGCTGATGGCTTCACCGATCGCTACGGGGTCCTGGATATTGTTTTCCACAATGGCGCCGGCCGGGAGTGGTTCAATAGCATACCCCTCGACTTTATAGCCTCCACCGCTCAGTCCCAGCCCGAGGACTTTAACCGAGGTTGAACTTATATCCACCCCCAAAACGGCATTTGATTTGTTTTTCAGCAGCTCAAACACTGGCACAATCCCTGTTTAGTCGTTATTTGAGACAAATCGCTAAATATTTCATGCAATACAACTATTTGTAGCGACCACCACGGTAATTTGTTCACTGACCCGGGGAAAAATCTCGCAACACCCCGACAGCTACATCAGTACAGGAAAATTCATATTTTCAGCAAAGTACCTTTTCGCCGTATAATGGCCTGTACTTTTGCCAGGACGACAATCGCTCAAAGATATGAGGTTTTCAGTGTCACTTTCCCTGCCGCTTTTGCTCAATCAGGATCACCCAACTGCATGAAACGGACGGTTAAATTTAACTTCTTAAAATTCCTGAGCTGGTCACTACTAACAGTAGCCAGTGGTGTTGCCCTTGTCAGCGCCAGTGCCTTTTTGTACCTCAGCCCGGCACTGCCATCAGTGGAATCGCTGCTGGACGCCAAATTTCAGACGCCTTTGCGCGTCTATTCTCAAGACAACCTGCTCATTGCCGAGTACGGCGAAAAACGCCGCACCCCCATTCAGTTCGACCAGGTTCCACCGCTTCTGATCCGTGCTTTCATGGCCGCAGAAGATGATCGCTTTTATTCCCACCCGGGCGTTGACGCCATTGGCCTGCTCAGGGCTGCTGTGCAGCTGGTTACTACCGGCAGCATTCAATCGGGGGGCAGCACCATCACCATGCAGGTAGCCAAGAACTTTTTTCTAAGCCATGAAAGGGTGTTTTCGCGCAAGTTCAACGAAATTCTGCTGGCCCTGCAAATTGAACGACAGCTGTCGAAAGATAAAATCTTTGAGCTGTACCTGAATAAAATCTACCTGGGCAACCGTTCTTACGGGGTCGAAGTGGCCGCCCAGGTTTACTACGGCAAATCCATTGATGAACTGGACCTGGCACAAATGGCCATGATTGCCGGCTTGCCCAAAGCCCCTTCCCGCTACAACCCCATCAATGATCCCAAGCGGGCACTGATTCGCCGGGACTGGATTCTGGGTCGAATGAAAGACCTTGAGTACATCAGTGAAGCGCAATACAACGAAGCCATCAAACAACCGGTAACAGCCAGCTACCACGGCGCCAGAATGGAGCTGGATGCTCCTTATATCGCTGAGATGGTACGCCAGGAGTTATTCGAGCAGTATGGTCCGGATGCCTATACCGAAGGCTATAAGGTCTACACCACCATTGACAGCGAACAGCAAGAGGCTGCCAACCGCGCCGTCGCCAATGGCTTGATGGCCTATAGCGAGCGACACGGCTATTACGGTCCGGTGACCAACTTTCTGGACAGCGATAATCAGGAAAGCTGGCAAGAGCGTATTGACCAGATATCCTCTCGTGGCGTACTGCTCCCAGCTGTGGTCACAGAGGTAAGAGAAGAAGAGGTTGCCATCGACCTCAAAGAGGGTGCAAAAGGCACCATCACTCTGGAAAACCTCAATTGGGCAAAACCCTTCCTGTCAGTAAACAGTACCGGCAAGAAACCTGAAACGCCGGCTGATGTGCTCAAGGTTGGCGATCAAATCTGGGTACGCACCAATGAAGACGGCAGTTATCGTTTAGCTCAGGAACCTGTGGCGCAATCAGCACTGATCTCAATGAAACCACAAGATGGCGCCATTTTGTCACTGGTCGGAGGCTATAACTACTACAACAGTATGTATAACCGGGCCACCCAGGCAGTACGGCAAACCGGTTCGTCGTTTAAGCCGTTTATCTACGCCGCAGCACTGGCCAACGGCATGACAGCAGCCACGATTATCAACGATGCCCCCATTGTCTTTGATGATGCAGGCCTTGAAGATAGCTGGCGCCCAAACAATGACAACATGAAGTTCAACGGCCCCACACGGCTGCGTGAAGGCCTCTACCGGTCGAGAAACCTGGTATCCATTCGGATTCTGCGCCAGATCGGCATCAACACCACCATTAACTACCTGAAACAGCTGGGCTTCAAGGAGTCGGGGCTGAGCAGGGACTTATCGTTGTCGCTCGGCAACGCTTCCATGACGCCTCTGGAGCTGGCCTCTGGCTATGCAGTTTTTGCCAATGGCGGTTTTCGTATTGAGCCTTATTTTATAGAGCGCATAGAGCTCGACGACGAGGTTATCCTTCAGGCTAACCCAGCTGTTGCTTGCAATGACAACTGCACCGAGATCAAGCAGGATGAAGACCTTCTGCTTATGGATCAGCTGACGGTTCCCGAACCGAGTTTACCCATCGCACCAAAGGTGATGTCTCCCCAAGTGAACTTCATCATGAACGATATTCTCGACGATGTTATCTGGAAAGGCACCGGCCAGCGGGCCAAAGTCCTTAAACGCCACGATCTCGGTGGTAAAACCGGCACCACCAACGATAGCAAGGATGCCTGGTTTGTTGGTTTCAATCCGGACGTACTCACCGCCGTCTGGCTGGGGATGGACGATCACTCTACCCTGGGAAGATGGGAGTACGGCGCCAATGCTGCGCTGCCTATCTGGGTAGATTACATGCAGACGGCTCTGGCGGATAAACCAGAACACAAACGTCTGCCGCCTGAAGGGTTAGTGACCCTGAAAATATCTGAAGATACCGGACAGCTTGCCTCCCCCGGAGACCCCAGGGCCATTTTTGAAATCTTCCGCCAGGA
>JAQFVO010000409.1 GCA_027942505.1 Endozoicomonas sp.
ATACCATGATTAACTTTGATGGCTACAGTTACGACCGTGGTCTGGTCTCCATGCTGGATGCTTTCACCAAGCAATCAGTGCGGGCAGGTGCCATTTTTACCCATACTGTTTGCGCCGGGGGCGGTGTTCAGAACCCGGGCGGACGACTCAGTACAAAATACGCTGCTTCCGGAGGTCGCCCCTGCCGGAGCCTGTTGCCGGTTTTGCGCGTGGTTATGGAAATACTACAGTGACAGTGATCGACTAGTACACTATTTCAATGAGATTGACGTGTACTATCTCCGCTCAGGACGAACGGAGTGCGAAGGCTTATGATAACGACAACCCGTCAAACTCATTGAAACCGTGTACTAGTAGCGGAACATACCGTCAGTAACAAACGGCCGGATGCGTTTCAGTACTTCTTTAAAACAACTGCTGTTGCCGGCCACAATCTGGTGGTTCTTCAAGTAGGTATGGCCACCTTTAAAGTCACCCACCAGGCCGCCGGACTCTTGAATCAGCAAAACACCGGCGGCCATGTCGTAGTCGTTCAGGCCGATCTCCCAGAACGCATCCAGGCGCCCGGCGGCAACGTAAGCCAAGTCCAGTGCTGCCGACCCTGCCCGGCGAATACCGGCGGTATCTCCGAGCAGGGCACGCATCATGTTCAGATAGTTGTCCAGATGATTAATGCCTGGCTGCATAAACGGAATGCCGGTGCCGATCAGTGCGCCATCCAGCGTTTTGCGATTACCAACACGGATACGCTTGCTGTTCAGCGTGGCGCCGTGACCACGGCTGGCGCAGTACTCTTCCTCTTTCAGAGGGTCGAGAACCACCGCGTGCTCAAGACGACCACGGTATTGTACAGCAATGGATACGGCAAAATGAGGAATGCCATTGATAAAGTTGGTGGTGCCATCGAGCGGGTCAATGATCCAGAGGTAATCTTTGCCTTCACCCTTACCTTCACGGTGGCCACTCTCTTCACCGTAAAAACTGTGGTCGGGGTAGGTCTTGCTCAGCGAAGCAATGATGGCTTTCTCAGCAGCCTTGTCCACTTCGGTGACAAAGTCATTGCGGCTCTTGAACTCAATATTGACGTGGTCAAGATCCTTATAGGCTCTGGCGATGATATCACCAGCCTGGCGCGCCGCACGCAGCGCCATATTAACCATCGGTTGCATAAGCTAAATTACATCTGAATTTGAAAGATCGAATGAGGGAAACAGTGCCCGATTTGCGCGGAAAAACTGTCCCGCGCAATAGCACTATTTTTTGCGTACTATACATCAACAATGGGCCGTGCGTAATAAAAAAGTCCACCGTTTGCCGCTGTTGCCACACTTGGTACCGTTGGCAAACACAGGCTAATACCCAGCTGGTACTTGGCATTGGCTGGATTTTGAGTACACTGGCGGACTGATACTGGCAAGCTAGAGATTCCGGCGGTGCTCGACAATTTTTCCGACAATATTTCCATTGTACTGGTTAACCCCTCCCACCCTGGCAATATCGGGGCCGCAGCCCGGGCGATGAAAACCATGGGGTTGAGCCAGCTGTGCTTGGTGGCGCCTGATGAATTTCCATCGGGCACTGCCACCGCGCTGGCTTGCGGCGCTGATGATATCCTCAGCAACGCCAGAGTCTGTGCCACGCTCGACGAAGCCCTGGCCGATTGTCGCTACGTGGTTGGCACCAGTGCGCGGGTTCGCGGTGTTTCACTGCCGCTGGTAGACCCTCGTGAATGCGCCCGGAACATTATCTCTGAAGCCAGAAGCCAGGGTGTGGCGTTGATCTTTGGGCGTGAGGACAAGGGCCTGACCAATGAACAGTTACGACGCTGCCATTTGCAAGTTCACATTCCCACCAACGAAGAGTTCAGCTCCCTCAATCTTGGTGCTGCGGTACAGGTGCTCTGTTATGAGCTGAGAATGACACAGTTGATTGCTGACGATTCGCTGGAAATGCCCAAACCTCGCAGTCACGATCTGGCGAGTATGGAGGATATGGAGCGGTACTATGACCATTTGTACCAGGTGTTGATGGAGATTGGCTTTCTGGATCATAGTAGCCATGAGAAAATTATGGCTAAACTTCGTCGTCTGTATGGCAGGATACGGCCTGATCGTGTGGAGTTGAGTATTTTACGCGGGATCTTGTCTGAGACTCAGCGTTGTCTTGGCGTGGGCAAACAATAATTCTGAGTGTGAAGTATTGGTGGAGCCTTACCACATCACCGCGAAAAGCCTCGCCTGTGCGGCCCCACCCGGCCCAGAGGAGGGTGTCACAAAAGGCTCTGAAAAGAAGGGAACCACGAAGGACACGAAGAGCACGAAGAGGAACTTTTCTTTACCTTTGTGACCTTCGTGGTTCAAGGCTTTTAAGCTTTTTGCGACAGTCTCCAGAGGCGGAGACACAAGCGACCAGTCGGGGTGCCGGACCACCGATAGGGCTGGGGAGTGAGATGCTGAGGCATAATGTCAAATTAATGGTTTTCTTCTATTTATAGGATCGTACAACTCATCTGGTGTGAACTTATCTTTTCTCTCAGGATCTGTTCGCATTCGATGTGGTTTTGTTTCTTAGCAAGGGCCAGTGGAGCGTGCAGGTCGTGGGTGTTGTTAGCCATCAGGAGTTTCAGGCATTCAATATGGCCACTGGCAGCCGCACGACATAGCGTGTCCTCTGAACTGTTCGCACCATTGAGAAGAAGAATGCGTGCACATTCGCTATTATCACGGACCACAGCTGAGAGCAGAGCACCGTTAAGATCGTCTGCTCCGTTGTCTATTAATAATTGCAGGGTATCTGGTCGGTCAAAGAATACGGCGGATTTTAAACACTCATTGAGTTGATTGGCATTGAAGCTTTTCACTACTTTGAACAGGACTTTCATACACTCATTATGGCCTTTTTTGGTGCAAGAGAATAAGGCATCACGCAAAGCGTTCGCTCCGTTCTCGATAAGAAACTGTGCACATTCACCATAGCCGTTCTCACACGCGCAGTTCAAAGCGACATTCACTGCTGTGGCTCCTTCGTTGAGGAGGAGTTTTATGCATTCAATGTGGCCGGACTTAGCAGCATGCAAAAGAGCTGTATTCAGTTCCAGCCGCTCTTTTGAACCCCGGTTAAGCAAGACTCTGAGGCATTCAACCTGACCAAAAGAGGCAGCAATGGCAAGCAAAGTGGCCTCTTGAGGCTCAGTCGGATAAGCGCATTGCCGAAATGCCATTTCAGGATCCCGGGCCAGTAACTCCTCAAGCAGTGCCACATTACCGATACGGCAGGCATGAGGAGCGCCGGATTCACAGTAAGGGGATGTTTCGTTGAGTCTGGTTCCGCTTTGACGTACAAGGGGCAGTGGTTGTTGTTTACAGACATGGCAGCGCCTTTCTGCGTGCAATAAAGCGTCGAATATTGGCGCAATACACTCCAGGTGGTAATAGTGAGGTGGGTTGCAGGATGTTTTAACCACTTCTCTCTGGGATGACTGTCCGCCATTAACATTCAGATTATCATTACAAATTTGACAAGATATGGCATGGGGAAGACTGTTGCTGGTTGGAATCATTGTCAGGCGGACCTTAAGTGCTGTCGGTGAAAACTTGGACTAAATTCTCTGGGACAGTGCAGGCAGCAATAAGTTTCATGCAATTTCAGGACAACTCTTGGTGAGATGCTGTCCGATACGCATTTCTTATCCTCGTTTGAAAAAATAGCGCCACTTGATTGGTCAAAAATAGGGGTTTTCATTTGTATGAGAAATTGTGGGCTGGAAATGGATGCATGC
>JAQFVO010000413.1 GCA_027942505.1 Endozoicomonas sp.
CTTTTAGAGGCTTTTGCGACAGCCTCGAAGGCGGGGGGCCACTTCTCACAGCATGTTTTTGAGTGGTTCCGGGTTAATGCAATTTTTTTCGGGCAGTTTTCACCCATCTCCACCCGGGTGCTATGGATGGAGTTTTGTGTCGATTTCGTCAAAGATTCACATCAGATATCTATATGAACCCCAGCAGTAAAGCCTTTTACCTCGTCTGACTGCACACCGTTACTGTCTGCACGTATATCATAATAGCGATACCCTGCTTGCAGGTAGACGGCTGGGAACAGCTGTATCCTGACGCCAGCACCGAAATCGCTCACGGTATCGTCAGCGTTAAGTGCGTAGTTCAGCCTGGTGTAGTAGGACACCTGACTGTCCGGCAGCCACTCAGCCTCTACAACCGCCATAGCCAGGGTGTGATCATTATTAAAAAAGCCATTGGCATGATGCAGGCCTAAGCCCAAATCAATGGAGGTCAGAGAGTTGTCCAGAACTTCGTAGTAGCCGTAGAGGTCGATGCTATTGAGAGAGTTGACCTTGCCTTCAACCGTGGTACCGCGCGCGGCAAAATTGGGCACGAGGGGGATTGGGTGTTCGATCTGAACGTAGGCAGAGCCTGCATTGCCGTGGTCACTGGTGCGCCAGTATTCCAGTCCGGCTTTGGCACCAGCAATATCTGCCTGGGCCATGGTGCTCGATAGCAACAGTAACGATAAGGAGAGTGTTTTTTTCATAGGAGCGAATTTCTAGCTATTTGATTAAGTAATTAAAAGTTGACGTGTATTGTACTGCGTATTCTTATCGTTTCACTGAATATTTGCCAGTTGCCCTAAGAATCCCACCATTATCGGCATTGCTGATAATGGTGGTGGGAATAAATTGACTGCTTATATCTGCGCTGCCAGTCGGCACCCCTGGTCGATGGCTCGCTTGGCATCCAGCTCTGCTGCCACATCGGCTCCCCCGATCAGGTGCACCTGTTTGGCAATCACCGCGTCAGCCAGAGCCCGTGCTGGTTCCTGACCGGCACAAACGACAATCGTATCAACATCGAGAATCTGCGACTGGCCGGCTATAGACAGGTGTAATCCCTGGTCGTCAATTCTATGGTACTCACAAGACGGCACAAGACGTACACCTTTACTGGTCAGCGATGAACGGTGAATCCAGCCGGTGGACTTGCCCAGGTTTTTGCCTGGCTTACTCTTTTTGCGCTGCAACAAAAATATTTCTCTGGACGAATGTCGTAGATTGTCCTGTTTGGGCAGTAGGCCACCCCGGTTGGTCAGCGTCATATCGATCCCCCACTCATGCATAAATGTGGGAATGTCGAGACTGGTTGAGGTCTCATGGGTGAGCAGTTCACACACATCAAAACCAATGCCGCCGGCACCAATCACGGCAACTTTTCTGCCCACCGGTGCTCCTTGAAATACATCCAGGTAGCTCAGGACCTTGGGGTGATCAATGCCTTCAAGGGCCATTTTTCTCGGCGTGATACCGGTGGCGATAATCACTTCATCAAAGTCACTGTTATTGAGCTCCTCCGCCTTTACCCTGTGGTTTAGCCGCAGTTCAACACCAGTCAAGGCAATCTGTCGGGTAAAGTACCGCAGGGTTTCAGCAAACTCTTCCTTGCCTGGTACTTTTTGGGCAATGTTGAACTGTCCGCCGATGTGGTCAGCGGCGTCAAACAGGGTTACCTGATGACCGCGCGCTGCTGCCGTGGTGGCAAAGGCCATCCCGGCTGGGCCAGCACCAACCACGGCCAGTTTTTTCGGCTGCTCTGTCGGTAGATAGTTGAGTTCTGTCTCGTGGCCTGCCCTTGGATTCACCAGGCAGCTGATCGGTTTCAGGTTGAAAATATGGTCAAGGCAGGCCTGATTACAACCAATACAGGTATTGATTTCATCTTCCCTGCCCTCGGCCGTTTTGTTTACCCACTCAGGATCAGCCAGCATGGGGCGGGCCATGGAGACCATATCAGCATCACCCCGGGCCAGGACCATCTCGGCAGTTTCTGGCATATTGATCCGGTTGGAGGTGATCAGGGGGATGTGCAATTCGTTGCGAATTTTCGCCGTCACCCAGGTGAATGCTGCTCGCGGTACCATGGTGGCAATAGTGGGAATGCGCGCTTCGTGCCAGCCGATGCCGGTATTGATCATGGTGGCACCGGCCTGCTCAATGGCTTTGGCCAACGCTACAATTTCATCCCAACTGCTGCCGCCTTCTACCAGGTCGAGCATGGACAGGCGATAGATAATGATAAAATCCTTCCCCACCTGGTCGCGGGTTTTGCGCACCACATCAACCGCCAGGCGCATCCGTTGTGCATAATCGCCGCCCCACTCATCATCACGCTGGTTGGTTCGCCGGGCAATGAACTGATTGATGAAATAGCCCTCTGAACCCATGATCTCTACACCATCGTACCCGGCTTGCCGAGCCAGCTCTGCGCATCGAACAAAGTCGTCTATTTGTCCGGTTACTTCGTCGGTGGTCAGTGCCCTGGGCGTAAAGGGGGCGATAGGCGCCTGCAACGCGCTTGGGGCGATACTGTGCTGGTGATAGGCATAACGACCGGTATGCAGTATCTGCATGCAGATTTTGCCACCGGCCCGGCGCACCGCTTCGGTTACCGGTCGATGTTGTTTGACATCTTCCGGGTCAGCCATGGTTGCTGCTCCGGCCATGCCTCCCCCTTCCGGGTTGGGCGCAATACCGCCGGTAACAATAAGTCCCACACCGCCAGCAGCACGCTCGGCATAATAAGCCGCCAGGCGCTCGAAGCCATCGGGGCGTTCCTCCAGCCCGGTGTGCATTGAGCCCATCAGGATGCGGTTTTTCAAGGTGGTAAAGCCTAAATCAAGTGGTGCCAGCAGGTGGGGATATGCGGTATTCATGTGGCGGCCTTTTATTGTTATTTGTCACACCGGATTTTGACACCACAACTCGTCGGGCGGAAGCGTAATCACCTTGCTCGACAATTTTGTTGCTTAGCAGATAGACTATAGTGCTGTTTTTTTCTGCTGTTCATTGCGTGGGAAAGTGGCGATGGCTACCGGCACCACGTCAGGCAAAATTTTTCTGGTTTTGGCTTCAGGCTCCTAAACTCAGCGATTAAATTTCAGGTTCCCACGCTTAACACGTTGACAGGTTATACATCCATGACTGAACAAAAGGCCGGCCAGAAGCAGGATGCCTTGATGCGCTCTTTCCGCCAGTTGCTCAAAGAGGAACGATGTGGTTCTCAGGGGCAGATTGTAAGCATTTTGCAGGCCCAGGGGTTTGAGAATATCAGCCAGTCCAAGGTATCGCGCATGCTCAGCCGATGTGGTGCGGTCCGGGCACGCAATGCCCTGAATGAGCAGGTTTACTGTCTGCCACCTGAGCTGGGCAATATGGATTCCACACTGGCGGTGAAAGATCTGGTGGCAGAGATAAACAACAACGGTTCAATGATTGTCGTTAAAACCAGTCCCGGCGCTGCCCAGATGATTGCCAGATTGCTCGACTCCATTGGCGTAAAAGGGGGGGTAATGGGCTGTGTTGCCGGGGACGACACCATTTTGGTGGTGCCTGCCCGGGTTGGCGATATTGCTGAAACGGCCCAGCGCATCGCCGATATGTTTGCCTGATCAGCCGGCATCGGGGGATTGTGGCGTCAGCCAGTGGTGAACGATCATGGACGCCTTTTCCTGACACTCCTGAACAACTCTTTCATCAGCAATGCCCAGCTCGTTCAGAAGCAATGTCACCTTGTCGAGAATCGGCTGTTGCAGTGGCTCCAGCTGATCCTGGATAGGTAGCGAGAGAATGTTGATGGACTGCAAGACGTAAATGTCATCGGCCGATATATCGGGAGCAAAGAGGATCAGCCGCAGGATCGTCAGAGCCATCAGGTGTTCAATGGAGTCGGTCACGGCCTGTGTGTCATTGCTGTCGTCCAGCATCACAATGACCTGCTGATAGTTGTTGGCGACGGCAGTGATGATCTGCACCAGCTGGGTGCGCATATCCAGCTCCGGCTTGCCAAAGTAAAATTTCTGCCGCCGGAAGGAGCTGGTCATCTCTTGGTTGGCAAAATCGACACCAATCATGTCGCTCTCTGGGTAAAAAGGCACCACGTTGAGCATCTTCAGGCGAGACCAGGCGTATATTTTCTTGCGCAGTGAATCGGTGGTGCCGTACTCGAATATATTAACGAAGAAGTTGGCCATTGAACGGCTGATGACTTCGTTGTCGTGAAACAAGGCCTTTACCATGGCCTGGGTGGAAAACCCGACGGCACCGAGCAGGTAGTCGCCATAGGAAGCCCATGAGTCCAGCACATCGGCTGATTTGCCACGGGCTCGCAGGTCATGTTCCAGTCCCCAGCTGCTGAGAATTTTCAGGTAAGCCTGTCGTACATCGCGCTTGCCAAAGGCGGGATCGAGGGCTTTCACGGCGCTGATTACTGCGCGGCCGAAATCAGCCATCTCACCGCGTTGACGCAACTGGTCGAAGCCGGGTTTCAGCCTGGCCACGGCCAGCGTTTTGATCACCAGGTTATCTTCGGTGTACTCGGCGTGGAAGTAACGCTGGCTGTAGGCGGCCAGCGCCAGCATTGCTGCAGCCTGTGATGTTGGATACTCATGCATCAGCAGATGGTTACCCAGGCTCCAGTAACGGGTCAGCAACGCTTCCAGTGTCGCCCGGTAGGAACGGCTGGTTTGGGCCTCGATGCTGAGTTTGCGGTTAAGTACATTGACCTTGTCGGCCAGTTCATCCTGAATGTGCTTATCTTCGCCAGAGAGAATACCGGTGGTATTGCCAATCCAGTTTTTGATCACCGTCTGCAAGTGTACGATGGCCGGCTCACCCAGAGAGCGCAAGCCAAAGTCAAACATTGAGGCCAATAGATAGTAGGAGGCCAGTTTCTGGTAGGTTTTTGCCCGGACAACAGACGCTCGATCGTCACCGGTTCCAGCATGGCGATCATTATGGAGTAGCCCAGCGCAGTGCTGTGGATGGCAGTGGTGGATATAGTCTCTTTGTCGGGCATATAGGCCTGATACCATGCATCATTCTTTTGTCGTTTATTACTGCCTTGGTCTGGCACCTGGCTAATCCAGGGCACATCAGGGTAGTTTGCGTCGGGCAGGGCGGAGGATGACAGTGTCTGCCATGCCTTGATCTGCCGGTCGTACCACTGTCTGACTTTGGCATTGCCCTTGTAATCCGGATCCAGCCTCTCCAGGGCGTTAATAATGTCAGGAATCAGTTCCGGGTTTTGCAGTGGGCGATAGGCGATGAGGGTGGAGCGGATCAGGCTGTCATCATGGGTGACTTCAACATTTTCCCGGTAGTTCTGCACCAGCGCACCGGCCAGGATGTCAACGCTGTCAGGGCTGCGTTCCTGCCTTTGCAAGCTGGCCGCTTCGCCCAAGTTGATCACCAGTGCTTCCAGGGCCCGCTGGGCATTGGAGCGGGCAAAGTTGGGCTGCTCGGCCAAAATCGCCGTGGCATTTTTTTGCAGGGTGTTGAAGTAATTGTTGGCAAACTCACCCACCGGTGAGGCTGAGTTGCCTTTGCCGGTGTCGATGGCACCCCAGTTTTCCAGGCTGCGACGGGTGTTGGACGAGAAGCGTTCAATGGTGGACTTGGTGGTAGCCATGCCGGTCACCCGGGCAAAGTGATCAACCACGGTATAAACGACGGGGGATTCTTTCTTGTTAAGGAAGTAGAGAAAAACCGCCGGTACTGACACGCCCATAATAAATATTGAATTGCGAATGTGTCGTTCGGGCACGCCTTTCAGGGCTGACTTGATAATGCCAGGTTGCTCCTCGCCCTGAGCCATGGTGGCCATGCCTTCCAGCTCTTTGACGGCTCCTTTTTCGTACTGGTCACACTCTTCATGGCTGATTTGCCACTGATTGAGCAGGTCGCAGTAGCGCAGGTTGATCAGGGTCGAGCGGCGCACCAGCGGGTCCATGTTTTGAAGATGACCGTGAACCATCTGGCGAAAATCCGGCACGGTTGACCAGTCAATAAGGTGTCCAAAGTGGGCGTTGATACTCTCAGCACCGTCGCTGGCTTTCGCTTCCGGGTGGATGTAGATCATGGTCTGTGC
>JAQFVO010000392.1 GCA_027942505.1 Endozoicomonas sp.
CGTGCGGTTGCAGTTTATTTTACTGTGCTGTGAAGCCTAGAAATTAAGGGTTTTTAATAAAGAGCGGGAATTGCTGCCCCCTGCGTAGTGGTACTATTTGGAACTACTTGCAACGCTTAGGAACAAGCTAGCGATATATATCGCGCATTGCAAGACATTTCTCGCATTTTTTTATTTAGGGATTTCTTTTGTGCCTAACTCAGAAGATGGGAACAGCCCTGCAAACTCTTATCTAGAGGGGTTCCCAGGAAGACTCAGAGAGCTGATAGGAAGCGAGAGCGTGCGCTCTTTTTCCCGCAGATGCGGGATATCTGAAACTACTATCCGGGGCTACCTAGAGGGTAAAAATGTGCCAACCTTGGAAAAGGTAATATTGATTGTGGAAGCTGGAGGGGCCAGAGATGCAACGATAGAGTGGTTATCCACGGGGAAAACCAGCACGACCCTGAACATCAACCCTAAGAGCTTAAAAACTGTCGAAATGATTGAATCACTTTCTGAAGACGGTCAGAGAGAGATTTTGCGACGTATTGAGGCTCTGCACAAAGCAGATCAGCGGGACAGGGAATTGACAGAAATAAAGGAACTGTTGCAGACGATTTTGAAAAACAAGGCAGGCTGATTAACTTTGAACTTTGGGAGCCAGATGAATTGTTCACTTAGGTAGATCAACACACAGAAATCGTAGGCGAAGCTTCAAAGTTAAACTTCGAACTGTTCAAAGTTGTTCTTATGGGTAAACCCTAATATATCGGGGCGTACAGCCAACTTTGAAGCTTTATCTCAAACCATCGTTCGTGTTCATAGAAACTCGAACCTAGTTATTGCCAATATCACCTATGTAACCGGCCGGTAAGCCCTGATTTAAAGCGGTTTAACAGACAAATTAGAGAGATGGGGGAGCTACGCTTCCAGAGTCGCTAAAAAAGCGGTTACACAGTGCGATGGGTCTTTGTGGTAATATGACGGAGCCTGGCATCCCATCACCCCCTCACGTTGGCCCAACTCCCGCCATACTCTGGCCTGACGCCTAACTCACTGCCCACTTAAACCCAGCCTTATGCAGCTATACCCAAGTCTCACACCACACGTCCCTGATCTCAGACTATGTTTCCCCTTACATTGGTAAATGGCTTGTTCCCCTCCGGTTAATTTTGGGCATTTCTACATCTATTGTTGGTCATTACGACAATGCACAGTCAGAAGGGTAGTTGATTTTGCGTCTTTAAGCCCTCTGTCGGGTGAAGAGCTTCTTCAATGCTGAAGAGTGACCACCCAGCTGGTACTATTGTTGGTTTTTTGATGTAAATCCCTTCTCTGATATCTGTCCAAGCCAGCTCCAGATCACAAATGTGTCCACTGCCGGTATTCGTCAACTCAAAACCAACAGATGGGACTCTGTAGTCAAGGCTACGAACGTAGCTTAAAACACCTTGAGTGGCTGGATCTGCATATTTGAAATCTTCGTCCCAATTTACAGGACAATTTGTGATGTCCTGTTCCCGGCGCAGCCGATTGATTAGCTGAATATCCTCATAATCCGCGGCCATGTCGGTTTCTATCGTCTCCAGTGAAACAAAAACCATTGTGCTGCAAGTTGAAGTTTCTGTTGAGTCTGACAACATGCTGGAGCTTGAAAAAGTCGGTTAGTGTCTATTAGTGAGACTGCAGC
>JAQFVO010000398.1 GCA_027942505.1 Endozoicomonas sp.
CAAACTCGATACCCTGGTTCATGCCCCAGCTTTCCAGTTCTCTATCTGCGTGGCGAATATAACCAAACTCGGTCAGCAGTTGCTCCCGGTTGGACTGCCACCATTGCTCAGGGGATTCGATACAGTAATCGCTGGCTTTGACAAACGACCGGTCATATTCTTCGCCAAGAAAACCGGATTCACAGGCTTCCCGAATGTCCTCCATCAGTTCTTGCGGATGAATCATCATGCACTCATCGTAGAGGGTCAACCAGAGGGGCCGAAAATCATCCTCTTGGTGTTCTGATTTAAATGCCCTGAACAGGGAGGAATAGAAGTCGATCAGTTCACTGCGACTTATGTCCCCTTCAAAATAAAAACACTTCATGGTTTCCAAGGCCAGGACGCGAAGCTCAAGCCCATGGCTTCTGTCCAGGATAACACCTTTCAGCTGGGCGATATCGTTGACCATAATAGAGGCTGTTATCCTCTCCAGGCCATTTTCTCCTATCGAAAAAAGCAGTGAGTCATAAGCGGCTCCATAATCCCAGTCATCCTCATCCTCATTCTCATCCTCATCCTGGTCAAAGTCATTGACGATATCCGCTAACGCGGGGAATGCAGCAGACTCCCGGAATTGCGCCAGCACCATCAGTGCCACCAGGTGAAGGCAGTTGCCTTCCTGTTCGTTATAATCTTCGGGGTAGTCGGCAAAATCCCGCAGTACCGCCAGCAGTAACGGGGTCATGTCCTGTTGATGGGCGATAACCTGGCGGATAGCTTCCTCCGGGAAGGTATCGGGCTCAAGATTGAGAAAGGGCTTTAGCAACGGATGATCGGCAAACACAGCAGTACCCCAAGTTTATGAATGTTTTGTGAAGATGGTTCAACCATAGCACCGGCAGAGTGCTGTTGGGGGGGTAGTTTACGTTAATTGCCGGCTATTCGAGTAATCAAAAAGTCACCAATGTCTGGCCCGCTTTTATTCGCTCCGGATGCTCTTTGACATAACCGGGTAATTCCCGGGACCGGTGTTCATCAATCAATCCGATTCCGTAACGGCTAAGGATATAATAAAACGCTAAGGCCATATGAGGGTCTTGCAGTTAATAAAACCTATCTATGTTTGCTCAAACCTATTCAAATTGAGTAATTTTTGTTGGGAGCAACCGTTACTCCATATCTCAGGCTGCTGACCATTCAGGTGTCTCCCTCTCCACTCTGCGTCGCTTATAGCACCACTCCAGACTCCACAGCTGCAGCGCAAAACGGTCGCTTACAGCCGGGTTCCCAGTCATGGCCAGAAAAAAGATCTGGAACGGCAGCAGGAAATTCTTTCACTTTACTGCGTTTCCAGAGGCTGGCACTGCCAGATCATCAGTGATCCCGGCAGTGTTATGAACTATCACAAAAAGGCTTGTGACAGCTGCTGAGCCTGACTGTTTTCGACCAGGTAGGAACGTTTGGTCGTCATCCACAAAGATCGCTTGCTGCGATTCGGTGCGGAACTGGTGTTCGCCTTATGCGCGGCACGCGACTGCGAAGTGGTTATCACCAACCAGGATGAGCAGCCTTCCTTAGGA
>JAQFVO010000400.1 GCA_027942505.1 Endozoicomonas sp.
TCCATACCGACGCGATACCATTCGAGCATGGTAAATTCCGGATTGTGACGACCACCGGCTTCACCATTGCGAAATACCCTGCCCAGTGAGTAAATATCGCCACTGCCGGCACAAAGCAGTCGTTTCATGGCAAATTCAGGTGATGTGTGCAGGTAGCAGCTTTGGGAATTTGTGCGGCCAATCGGGCAAAATTGCGTGGTAAAGCTCTCGATATAGGCATCAACAGTGGCATGGGCGGAGAGCATGGGTGTCTCCACTTCAAAGACACCATGGGTATCGAAATATGCCCTGATTTCCCTTAACAGCTTGGCTCGCTTTTGCAGGGTCGGCACCGATGCCGAAGGACGCCACAAGCTCTGAGTCATAAATATCTCGTCAGGTTAAGATTCCCTGTGCGTACTTTATAGTTCTGGCGAGAAAAAAGCCCATAAATTGTCTTGCCAATCTTGTCCAATATGGGCGTGGATAGAAACGGCCCTGCTTGTGGTTGCCGTCGGGGTAGAAGACACCGTGTCGTTAGAGAATAGTACAGACTGTACAGGAACAGCCTCGATTCTCGAGCTTGTCGAACCGATCATGAAGGTTATCGAACCTTTGTCGCAGTAGTTTTAATGAGGTTTGCAGCTCTTCAGTTTTTCGCTCAACGGCCAGCGTGATTGTTTGGCAAAGCATTTCCCCACCGTTGCGACCACCAAGCTCGAGCAGCGCTCTGGTCAGCCTAGCAGAGTTATTATGTCCGGCTTTGATGTAAGCCATGTCCAACAAGCGTTGCTGATCCCGTGTGATAGTTATCCCCGGTGTCCTCAGCATTCTCCCCAACGGTCTAACCCGATGTACATAGATCCTGTGTAGATAGTCATCCGTATAAGTACCTTCGGCGGACAGTTTCCTGTTGATCTCGTGTAACAGATAATCAACTTTCTTAAGCTTCAGTGGGCATTTAGCCGCAGCCCAAATATGTTCATACTCGGTTGCCGCGGTAAAATCATCTCGCAGCAGATAGTTTTCTACCAGCTTGTCAATCGCTGTTTGTGTATCGTCATCGGCAACAGCACTCATTGACAGCAGCTTGTCTGCACTTGCAAGGCACGTGGCACTCTCGATTTCACACTTGTCATCGTCAGTGTTGGTAGAGTGGCGCATAAAGCGTGTCAGGGCATCGTTGCGAAAACCTTGGTCATACCAGTGTTCAGGCAGGCTTGTAACCCAGCCTTTCAGCTCGGTACTCATGTCGAGCAGAGATGGTGCGACCACGTCATTTTTGACTTCGGTCTCTTCCGTGTCATTGGCTTGATTAAGCTTCGGCTCAGGTTCCGTGGTGAGCTTTTCGGTGTCGCGCTGATCCAGTTTGGGTGCGCGAAGGTAATGAACTGCATGTATGCCTTCGTCGTTTTCCGGGAGTATGCTGGCTGCTGTATAGCGCCTGGACGGGGCACCTTTGACCTCTTGGGGATTCTTGGCATCACATGGTGACAACTGCTGATCAGCATTGGGTGCTGTCCCGGGTGCATAAGTGAAGCAAATTTGCATGGCACTTTCCTTTGATTGACTAGCCCGTTTTAGTTATTGGAAAAAGGGGAATGAGAGGTAATAAATAATTCTGTACCGAGGTTTGGATTGTTTTTTTCCCAGATAGTTCCGCTGGGCGGTCAGACGGGATGTTGTTTGCGGGGGGGAGGATGATGCTTGAGAGGGAGGGAAAGTGCCCCTCCCTCAGTCAATCATTTCACACGGCCGACGTATTCACCGGTGCGAGTGTCAATCTTGAGAATCTCACCTTCAGTGATGAACAGCGG
>JAQFVO010000417.1 GCA_027942505.1 Endozoicomonas sp.
GGGGCTCAATTTCAGCACCTGGAACTGCTCTATGTACAACGGCATCAGCTTCTACCATAAACAGCCGGTGCCAGAGAACTCTGGGGAAGATTCGGTAGTCGGCCCCGATGAGCCCCGTGTCGGCAAGCACACAACCGGACAGTGTTTGCTGGCTGAACACTTCGCAAACAAAACCGCAGTATTTCTCAACTATCCGGCCCCTGACGAAAAAACCTCCACTGATACCTTGCCCAGCCATGAGCTGTTTCAATGTGCGCAAGCCCCATACAATCTGAAATTTTATACTGTCGGCAAAGCGGTGAGTGATGAAGTCGAGCTTTCACCCGATCAGCTGGCGGTGGAAAATGTTCGCACAATCCCATTAATGGAACAGTATTTCCTGTTTAAAAATGTCTCTAAACATCGGCTGGGAAGGATGGCTCAAAAGCATGGCAGACGTATTGACAGAGAGCGCCCCGATATACAGAAGACTGTTGTTTTTCGTTACGAAAATAAGAAACTGCCCGGTCGGGGGTTGTACAAAAAAAGATACTTGGGCGACGCGATCATCTGCGTTGCCCCCGCTGACAATATGTTTATTCATCGCCCCATGGACCCTGGCAAGGAAAATCAGATCAACACCGTTTTCTCACAAGACAATATTTTTGGCCTGCTAAAAAGTCTGCCAACGGCAAAAAAGCTTGAACTGGTCAACACCAAGTCTGAGGATTACAACCTGATGCTCAGGGCGACGCTGAAAAAAGTTATTCTCTCCGACCTGGCTGATGAACACGGCGTGCTCAGTCGAGAACACCAGGCGGGGCCGATGGGTAAAAAACAGCTGAAAAAGCGTCTGACCACATTGCGACAAGTGATCAGTGCCGACTACGAAAGCCACCACGCCCGGGAATTCATTCTGGAAACACTGCAAGAGTTCCGGGCTTTTGCCAGTCGTATGCCAGGAAAATGCGATCTGCTTCTCAACCGCCGGCGACGAAATCTGTTCTCAGTCACCAAAAAGATGATTGATAAGTGCGCCAGTCGCTACCCTAAGAATCAACAGCACTGGAAGAGTGGCTACCGTGCACAAAAAGAGTTTTTTAAATCAATCCCCAGGGAAGAGTTGTGGCAGAGATATAACCAGGAAGGCATCATCCGACCCGAACTCTGCGTGCTTTCGGGCCGCAACCAGGTGCTCGAGGTCGATAACAACTTTCTGCAGAGGCTAAATGACAACCCTCACCCAAACACGGTGGTTGAGCAGGGGCATATTTACAGGAGTCAAGAGGCGCGTTGGGAGGCTCTGGAGCGGCTGGAGGCTACCGGAAAAGCCCTGCCTGATCCCGAGCCATTGCCAGGGGACAGTGGTTCAGTTTGAAGGTCTGTTGGTGGGTACCCAGTTGA
>JAQFVO010000471.1 GCA_027942505.1 Endozoicomonas sp.
GTTTTGTATAGTGGGTCGTGAGCCAGGTCGGGTATGCTGTTGGCATTACGACGTTCCTGCTGTTTTAACCACTCCCCCAAAGCCCGATGGGTAACCATCGCCATTCTGGTCTCGCAGACCTGTTGTTCTTTCTGTAGCTGCTGTGCGTAACAGCTTTGCCTGACCTGTTCCAGAATCTGCATCGCTTGCTGTCTATCGGGTAACTCACCTGAAAATTCATCCGTCGTCGTTTGTTTTTCACTAGCATCTAAGCTCTGCATTGATGTCTCAATGTGTCTCACATTGAGAATACTGAGCAGATGATCCCCCTGATACAGGGCAACGTGGTAGCTCTCAAGCGTTGCCATAATCGCTTCTGTGGTTGTACCCGGCATGGTGGTACCACAGCTGTGCTCCAAATAGGCGTCGATTTCCTGATTCAGGTCGATCAACTGGTAGGGCAGAAGTGTTGGCTCCAGAGGTAGAAAGTGCAGTATGGCCAGCTGTTGATTGAGATCTGCCATGCGCTCTTTGCTGGTTATCAGACTATCGACGTTTTTTTGGGCGGCAACAACAAGTTCTCTGGTATTAACGAAGTTTTGTATGTGCCAGGCTTCTTCTTTGATATGACCATGCCAGCGTTGATTCAGCATTGTTTTGATATTGGGCAGCGTGTTATCTGGGTATTGCAACTCATCCCAGTACTGACTCAAAGCCAGACGAAAAGCGTTATTCTGGTACTCAGCCATGGTCCGTTGATGTGTTTTGGCCATATTTTGCAGGGTGATTCTGCTAATTTGTTCGGCATGCTGTCGTGCTGCAATGGCCTTGGCACTGCCGGGGACAAACGTTCTGCCGGTGTGTGTTGCAACCATTTCAGACAACGATGTCCAAACGTCATCAATCGGATTGTAGTAACGAGCCAAGTGGCAAGCGATGATCAGAAATACGGTGATGCTGATCAGGGCTGCACCCAACATGGGGCTGCCAAACAGCACAATAACTCTGAAGGTGTTGATAAACGCGAACGTGGCCGCCGACAGAACCGATGATATACCAAAGATATGGCCTATTTTCCTCCGCTCTGCCGCCAGTTGTTTGCGTGCCTCCATATTGCCAGGGTCGGCAGTTACCTGGTCTATTGTCTTCTTGTATTGATCCAGACGCACGACTATCGGGTCCAGAAGATAACTCAGTGCTCCACCCACCACTGTTCCTTGTCGGCCAAAATGGTGGGCGATGCGAACCGTTGCTTCGGGGCTGATTGACGCTAAAAAGTCGGGCGTAATTCCCAGATTCGCGCTTGGCATCAGATCCAGGGCACAACGCAAGTTGTTACTGAGGCGAATCAGGGGTGGTTTCATGGTGCCGATGCACTGTCTGGCCAGATAGGTAGACAGTGAGTTCCAGGCCACTTTTTTCAGTCGTTTTTCCAGGTCACAAAGGTTGTTACACAAGAAGATATCCAGTACTGGCAATCCTTTATGGAGTGCACTGATGATGTCGTGCAGGAGTTGAAACCGTTTGGCTATGTTGGCGTACTGGGGGTTTTTGCCGGGGTCAAAGTCCATCGGGCGGGGGGTGTCGCCACTGAACAGTGATGCCAGAGCCTGTCCGCGCAGGCACAGAGCCATGCTTTCCAGGGGGGCCAGCAGGGAGGTATCGCGGCCCAGCAGGCTCTGCAGCTGGGGTAGCAGCAAAGCAAAGTCACCCCACATAACCCGAAAAAATGCAGGGCTCTGTTGCGCCACTCGCAGCAATGATGTGAGCGTATCGCTGATCAATCTGTGGGTTGGACTTTCTGCACCGAACAGTGACGAGAACAGCCCTTTGCCTTCTTGATAGAGAAAATCAAGCACATCGGTGGACCCGGAGTTTTCAAACTTCTGGAGCAATTTGCCGGCCTTGATGCACAGCAGGCGAGTGGTGGCTGAACCCCAATTGGCAGTTTGGAAAAACAGCTCTTTAAACTCAGTGCAAGGGTCGTAGGCCAGCAAGTGTAAATAGTGCTTCCGATACAGTTCAGCGACCGTGTCTTCAATGTTTTCCTCTTCTTGCCAGACGAAGTTAAGCGTACTCAGCGCGTAAGCATATGAGTTCGGGTTCAGGGCACGGCCACCAATGGTTTTGCGGACTTTAGCCAACTGGCACAAGTGTTTGATGTTCTGCTCAAACTGGTCAGACGGCAGCAGCGGGTGATCAGCTTCTTGTTTGATCAGGTGTATCAGCAGCTGTTGCTGGTAGTAAACGACATCGTAGTAGCTTTTCAGCCAGTGTAAATCGTCTTGAAAACGTTTTTTTGTGACCATGCTGCTCTGCGCGTCAAGAAACTTCAGAGCCGCCCGGTAAAAGTCTTTTTCAAGGCTATTATTGGCCTGAATCAGTACGCTTCGGATGTGTTTACTTGATGGTGGCCTGAGCACATACCAGGTGGGAAAGATGTCGTTATCCTGGCTATTTTGCTCTGACTGGGTGAATAAAAGGAGCTGTACCAGCCGGGCAGAGATGTTGGCCTGGTGGGCTTTCAGTGACTGTAACTCAGATAAATCCCAGTTCGTACTTATTAAAAAAAACAAATGCCGTCTAAATTCAAGCATTGCTGTCAAGCTGTCAGGTGGGCATTGCGTCAGCCTTGCGTTGAGAGAGAGGCGGTGCAGCGTGGCTAGCTCAAGGGCAAGCTCGTTTTTCAGATAGGAGGGGTTTTCATTGAGTAGCTTGGCAAAGGTTGGATGATTGGCCTGTGTGACTTTTTGCGTCATCGCCAACAAGGTTTTGGCCACACGTATGTTTTGGCTGGAGCGATGACGTTTGACATATTCGCAAGCCAGCTCTGTCGCCAGTGTTTGTACCGTGTCCGGTTGTTCTTGTAAGTATCGGTACAGCAGACAGTAATCGTCTTTGCAGCCAGAACAGTCAACCAGTGGGCGCCGCTGTATGACATCGAGGGTTTGATTCAGGGCCAGTTCCCGCTTTTTTTTCGCCAAGTGACGCACGGCGTTGCGTAGCACCTGTTCACGCTGTTTGCCGACTGCGCTCAGCGATCTGAGCCAGGAGTGTGCCTTTTCCGGTTGCTGTTCGGGAAGCGTATCGCTCTCCAGGGATACCAGTGCAGTGGCCAGTGCTGTTGATGTGATTCTCCCTTTGTGAATCAGATAGTTTGCATCCAGTTTAGCTTCCAGGGTATGCAGGCAGTGTTTACGTTCGTAGGCTTTCAGTGTCGTCAGCAAAGACAATTGATTGTCGCGGTTGGTCGTACGACGACACCAGTCGTTTCTTACACATTTTAAGGCTTCATAGAGAGCATCAAGCCCTGTTTTGGCGCTAAACAGGCGCAATCTGCGTTTGATCAGGTTGATAGTGGTTGCCGGATGCTGTACCAGTAGTAGTTGCAAGACACCATGTGGGTAAAGCGAGATAAGCAGCTCCGGTGCGTCGTCACGTCTGTCCAGTTTGATAGAGCTTGGATAGCCGTAGCGGTTCTTTGTCAGTTCAGTTATCTCCATCGGAACGCGATAGATCTCTTCGGGGAGTATCGTTGTCTTTTGATCGCAGTAAGGCGTCGCCTGGCGGGTTGTACAGAACTCTTCGTCGGATGAACTGCTCTGTGACGTTTCTGATAAGCTATCCCCGGACTCGAAACAGGCAGAGTCACAGTCAATGGCGTCAGCATTCACATAGGTGCATTCGCGAGCATGTAATGGTATCCCGGGTGCAGCCGGTTGTTTTGTCGTCAACGGCGCGACGTGTTGTTCATTATTCGACGCTGTCGGTCTTTGGGGGGTGCTGATCGAGTGTGCCAATGTGCCCTGCTGTCTGTGAATCTGCATCCGCGAACCTTTGCTGTTGGTTTTTTTTCCAACTGCTTAGACTGGCCCTCGGGGGATGGTTTCATCGGCGTAAAGTAAATATTTACCCGTATTTCCTCCGCTGCGTAGAGACAGTAAGGTTGACTGCTCGTATAATCTCCCGAATTTTGTCTGGCACAATTAGAATGATCTTATATGTATAAAATGACTCGAAGCGCGCTGTTTTGCCTCTCAGCTGAAACAGCCCATGATTTCGCCATGGAGATGATCGATGTTACAGCGCGCCTTGGTCTGACCAGACTGATAGCGCCAACTGTCCCGGCCAAGCCTCGTCAGGTTATGGGGCTGACATTCGCCAACCCGGTGGGGCTGGCAGCAGGGCTGGATAAAAACGGCGACAGCATTGATGGTCTTGGCGGTCTGGGCTTTGGTTTTCTGGAGCTTGGCACCGTAACGCCGGTTGCGCAGCCGGGCAATCCGAAGCCGAGAATGTTCCGCATTACCGAAAAAGAGGCCCTGGTTAATCGCATGGGTTTTAATAATATGGGCGTGGACCAGCTGATCGCCAATGTTCGCAAGAGTCGCTATCAGGGTGTTATCGGCATCAATATTGGCAAAAATCTGACCACCCCCGTGGAGGAGGCTAACAGCGATTACCTGACTTGCCTGCGTAAAGTGTATCCCCACGCCGGCTATGTGGCGGTCAATCTCTCTTCGCCCAACACGCCCGGGTTGCGCAAACTACAGTATGGCGATGCTCTTAAAAGTCTGCTGTCAGCCCTGAAAGAAGAGCAGGCTCTGTTGGCAAAAGAACATGGTCGTATGGTTCC
>JAQFVO010000483.1 GCA_027942505.1 Endozoicomonas sp.
ACCATCACCCTGGCGCAAGTTTTCTGGAGCCGGGATAACAGCAATACCCCGGAGCGGTTTTTCGTTGTTGCTCGTAAGCCGCTGTCGATTGCCAAACCATGAAAGGGGTCAGGTCTTTCTTTGTGCATTGGAGCAAAGTTTGAGCCCTACCTAAGAATCTATCTCAGTATGTCCAGCACCACACTATTCCTATAATAGCGGCACCAAAACTCAACACACTATTCCCTGAAGAGCCGAAAATAAAAATCCCTCCCAATCAAAACACAAAATGCACCATGAACTCCCCACCCCTATTCCCACCGGAAATGCACAGCATTACCCTGTCGGACATGCCCGTAATTTTCGTAACTTCATTTAATGACCCGTCGAGAAGAGCACACCTTCTAAGCCGGTTTAAAGCATTTCTAATTACCTACTGGATGGTTTCAGCAGTACCGAACCGGTAGACGTAAAAATAGAAGGGATTGTGGAGCTGATCAGCAGCGCAGGCAAGCTGCAAATCAGAAATGGAGAGGGCGAACTGTTTAAAATCCGGTTCAGCAAAAAAATGTACCAGGCAGTACAGCCATTGCGAATGGGCGACACCGTCAGGCTGCTTGCCAACGAGAAAATGGTCTTTAACAGCGCCACCCAGGAAGAGAAAAAGAGCTACAGCCTGATCAGTATTGATACCCAGTCAACACCATCTGGCGCCAGCCCGTTACCGGCAGAGGAAAGCCATAATGAGTAATACATTTGCCGATCGTCTGACCACGGCCATGAAACTGAAGGGAATAAAAACCGCCAGCGCCCTGTCCCGCGAGACGGGCATCGAGCGCGGCTACATGTACCGCCTGGCCAGTGGCAAGATTGATAATCCGCACAAATATGTGGAACGGCTGGCGGTGGCCACCGGCGTCTCCAGCCACTGGCTGGGCACTGGCATCGGCGACCCTTACGATCCAGAACCGGAAACCACCAAAGAGCCACTGGCCCACCCGACCATGCTGACGCACGTCACTGTGGTACCACCGGAAGGGGATTGGTATGAAGTGCCGGCCCGTGTGCCGGATGTATTTGCCAGCCAGCAACACAAGCCCCGGGATAAGAAACTCTATGAGTATTACTATGTACCGGAAACCATCGAGTGTTTTACCGGTTTCACCCTGTTGGTGGTAGAGCGGGAGTTACGACCAGGGCCCGGTATGTTCCTGGCCCTGCGTGAAGAGAAGGGTAAAAAGCAGTTGTGTAGTTTTCTAATCAGTTATAAAGGTCTGGATCAGACGAGCACCCGTACTCTGGATATGCAGACCATCGGACGGGTGCGGATTATGGATTACTGGGAGTTGGATGTGAGACGGTAAATTTTTTAAGCATAAGTTCGTGCCAGTGTAAGCATGCGGGAGTGCTGGGCGGGGTTCGGCTGGTGGAAACACTTGACTTCTGTAGGATGATAACAAATGCAACCCATAATATTATTGGCGCTGATGTTATGTCAGTTTCACTGGCGTGAGAACCACAAACATACTGATTTCTTTTATGAAAAGGAGAACATGAATTATTTCAGGTTTCATGATCGCTGGTTTTCAAATTAAACCGTCTGGG
>JAQFVO010000489.1 GCA_027942505.1 Endozoicomonas sp.
TGGGGTGGGGGGATCGCTGGCATGTTGCGAACCTTGGGATTGGCAAAAGCGTCTTTAATGCCGGTCAGCGGGTTGTGTTGTATCAATCCTGTATTGGTGGCATAGGTCATCACCTCATTCAATCGCTGGCACAGTCGCCTGACAGTCTCCAGCGTGCCTTTATCGGCTAAGGGCTGTAACAGGGCTATGGTTCCCTTGGCGGTGATTTTGTGGACAGGGGTTGTTCCCATGCCGGGGAAAATGTGGATTTCAAACGACCGAAGAGTGTCTTCGGCATGGTCTTCTGATACGCGGGTCTTTTTAACTTTCATCCATTGCCGGGTGACCGCTTCCAGGGTTTCGGCGTGGGCTTTAAAAAAGTTTCGTCCTGGTTGTCCCTATGTTCCTTGGGGTCGATTTTCTGTTTTAGTAACACAAGAGCCTTTCTTCGCTCTTCTCTGGCCTCCGCCAGTGTTACTACCGGGTAGCTACCCAGGACAAGATTGGCCCTTTTCTTTGTGTGGGGTCGGTAGTAATTGAATATCCATTGTTTTGTACCGTTGGTTCGGATTCTCAAATACAGACCTTTACCATCGGCAAGGCTGTATTCCTTGTCTCTGGGCTTGGCGGCCTGAACCTCGGTAATGGTAAGGGTTTTAGCGACTCTGGGCATTTTTAGTAACACAACATTTAGTGATTGGGGTTTTGTGTTACTACCCATGTTACCAAAAAAGCTGGTTGTAAACAGGTAATGTCGGACTATATCGGACTAAAAAGGTGGGATTTTCAGGTTTTTCAAGGGTTTGCGGGTCGCTAGCCCTTGGTATTTCTGGATGGGGCGGCGGCAACTGAAACGGGCTTTGCAGCCCTTGGTACATAAGGACTCTTGTTTTAAAAATCTCTGTGGTGTTACTAAGGGTGTTACTAAAACAAAAAGTGATACTGGTCAATCGGTCAAAATATAATCAAACAAGGTGTTTTCAGCCCTCCCGGCATTCTGGGTAATCAGACCACTAGAAAGCAGGCGGTCAACATCACCTCCCCCGGCAGAAAAAAACGCGCCCCCGTGTGCATGCAATCATTT
>JAQFVO010000426.1 GCA_027942505.1 Endozoicomonas sp.
TCTAGGAGGTGGGTATTGCCCACTCATACTACGTATTAATAATCTATCCATCAGGTTAGGCCAGAGGCGGCTGTGCACTTTTTTTCATTTTTTTATGTACGACTGCTTGCCAACGTCCGATAACGGCAGTAAGCTTCAAATAAATCTTCAGCAAAATCTGAAGTCGGGATTGGAACCTCGGTAGCGAATCTAAGAGCACAAGACGCTCGGCGTCTTTTTTTGTGCCAGTGCATCAGATTCCTTCGTTATGACGGGTCTGGTGAGGCTCCTTCGGGAGGCCGGTTTCTTAGATTGCCGGTAGTTCCAACCTCGCCAGGCGCGTCACCATTTCAAGATTGGAACCTTGCGGTGACGACTCCTCAAAAATCTAAGAGGGCTGTCACCATGGCCACCAGCAAACAACAAAAACACCGTTTCCCCAAATACATCGACGAACCCTTCTGCGCTCACTGCCCCCACTGCGAAGCGCAACAGACCGCTGACCCGGTAAAGCGTGCCCTGCGGGCGTTCGCCCATGCCCACCGGATGATCAACACCCTGACCCGACAGAGCTATGAGGTGGCCGAAAAGTCCGAGGTGGAATCAACCCAGATTGTCGGCTCCAACACCAATGTGGCGCTCAGTGAAATCCTTGACGAAATGGCGGTCCTGAAGGTCCAGCTGGAGCGGATCAAGGCCAAGGGGGTGCGGTCATGAGCACCCTGTTGATTCACACGGAGTTTGGCCGCGAATTTGATTTAGACCCGGCTGCTGTCGCCTTTCTCTCGGCCATGTATTACCAGCAGCAACAAAACGACTGCCGGCCCATATCGCTGACCCAGCAGCACATCAAAAACCTGTCAACCGTCGGTGTTTACGCCCAGCGTCGTATTCGTCGTGAGCTGACCGACAAGGAGCTGTTGTCTGAACGGCGGTCTATGGAGTACGTCAAGGGTGAGGGTCACCGCACGAAAATCTATTACTGCATTGATTGCGAGCGGCTGGACTCGGTGTTGGCCGCTGTCCGGGACACCAAGGCGACCATGGACCCACAGGAGGAGCTGGACGCCATCAACCAGACTGCCGCTGGCAGCATCAAGCCGGCCGCGATGCCGGCGGTGAAGATGCACCAGGAGTGGGTACCCGATACCGAGGCGCTGGCCAGCTACCTGGCGGCGTACCAGATTGATGAACGTTTTGCGGTGTACGACGTGTTGCCGGAGTTTATCGAGTACTGGCTGAATGCCGACTGTGCCTTCCGTCCTGCCCAGTGGCAAGCCAAGTATCAGGCGGCGGTTCGTCACCAGTGGAACGGTGAGATGAGCAAGCAGCGCAACCAGGCCAAGGTGCTCAACGCTTGCGACCTGAAAGCCAACGCGATTGCCGCGCTCAAGGCGGCGCAAACTCAGAAGCTGGTGGCCGAGGCCGGCCGGATCGGTGGCCAGGGCCGTGACCACTGGGACAGAAGTTGGGC
>JAQFVO010000521.1 GCA_027942505.1 Endozoicomonas sp.
TGAACCACGAAGAACACGAAGGCCACAAAGGAAAAGAAAAGCTCTTCTTTGTGCTCTTCGTGGTTCCCTTCTTTTCATAGCCTTCTGCGACACCCTCCCTCGCAGGAGGGGCAGAGAGTCGGAGGTGCTGATGTTTAAGGCCCTTCGCGACAACTTCTGAAAAGGGGGGGCAGGGACAGGTGCGCACGAATTAAGCTCAGGTGAAAAAAGCCGTGCTGAACCAAGCGTGAATATATTGTTCTTGCAATTCTTTTTATAAAAGGAATGTAATCCTGTTATTATTCCAGATTTTTGCGGGGCACCAAAAAGCATGGACCAGGCGACTCTGGTTATAAAGGCAGCTGATAACAGAGCGTCTGAACCAGCACTCACCGTAACGCTCCAGGGTAGCTGGACCATAGGCAGCAAACTTCCCGGCCCGGACCTGCTTGCTGTGCAGGCCAACAATAATCCAGTGTCCAGGGTTATTTTTGAGGTCGCAGAGAGTTTTTCCTGGGACTCAAGGTTGCTGGCCTGGCTGATGGCGGCTCAGCGCCAGCTTGGCTCGTGCTCGTTTGACCTCAGCGCCCTGCCCAGTGAAGTGGGTGAGTTGTTCCGGCTGGCTAATTCGGTGCCGGCCAGCCAGGCCCTTACAGCTGTGCCTGCAACACTTCAGCAGAAAATGTTTGCCGGGGTTGCCAGGCTTGGTGATGAAGCCTTGGGGTTGTTGGCATTTATCGGTGATCTGTTCCTTGCCCTGGGGCGTTGGCTGCTCGGCAAAAGTTCTGCCCGCTGGCTTGATATTCTCAGTTTTTGCCATCAGTCCGGCCCGTCTGCCCTGGCAATTATCACCTTGCAAAGTGTCTTGATTGGTATGATTCTGGCCTATCTTGGTGTGGTGCAACTGCGCCAGTTCGGGGCGGAGGTCTACGTGGCCAACCTGGTCGGGGTCGGTATGGTGCGGGAGATGGGCGCGCTGATGACGGCGGTGATTATGTCCGGGCGCACCGGGGCTGCCTATGCTGCCGGGCTTGGCACCATGCAGGTCAATGAAGAGATTGATGCCTTGACGACGCTGGGCATCCGCCCGATGGACAACCTGGTGCTGCCAAGGACGCTGGCGTTGTTGTTGACCATGCCGCTGCTGTGTCTTTACAGCAATGTTCTGGGCATGCTGGGAGGGGGGCTGGTGGCCACCAGTATGGATGTCACCTGGTTGCTCTATTTGCACCAGTTAAGGGATGCCATAACGGTCACCGATATGGCTACCGGGGTATTCAAGAGTTTTGTTTTTGCCTTGCTGATTGCCATGGCCGGTTGTCGTGCCGGTCTTGAGTGTGGTCGCTCTTCGGCAGCTGTCGGGCAGGCAACCACCCGGGCGGTGGTGACGGCGCTGATCTATCTGATTGTTGCCGATGCCGGTTTGAATATTCTCTTTTTCCATCTCGGAGTGTGACCATGGACCAGGACGTCGCCATTGACGTGCATCATTTAACCATGATGTACGGCAGTAACCTGATTCAGTCTGACCTGAACTTTCAGGTGCGCCGGGGGGATGTGTTCGTCATTATGGGCGGCAGTGGTTGTGGTAAGAGTACTTTACTCAAGCATATGATCGGCCTTTATCAGCCGGCGGCCGGCGAGATTCTCTTTGATGGATACAGTTATTTTTCCGCCTCACCAGCCCGGCAACTGGCCATGCGCCAGCGATGGGGGGTCACTTACCAGGGCGGCGCGCTGTTCAGCGATAAGACGCTGGCAGAAAATGTCGCCATGCCGCTGGAAGAGTACACCAACCTGAATCGTCGCGATATTGCCGATATGGTGCGTTACAAGCTGGCGCTGGTGGGGTTGGCTGGTTTTGAGCAGTTCTACCCGGCACAGATCAGTGGGGGTATGTGCAAGCGTGCCGGTCTGGCGCGGGCCATCGCCCTGGACCCGGATATCCTGTTTTTTGATGAGCCGTCGGCCGGGCTTGACCCGCTCAGTGCCAGACGACTGGATGATCTGATTTTGCAACTTGGCCAGTCAACGGGGGCCACCGTGGTGATTGTTACCCATGAGCTGGCCAGTATTTTTGCCATTGGCAGTAACGGAATTTACCTCGATGCCGTGAGCAAAACGCAACTGGCCACCGGTTCTCCGCGCTACATGCTTGACCATTGTGATGCGCGGGTTAAGGAATTTCTGACCCGTGGCGACTATGAAAATGATAAGACACCTTTTCAATAAAGTGCTCCGTGAGAGTAAGAGAGGTTGGGTGAATTGAGAAGAACGTATGAATAGAAAATCTTTGTCGGTCTCTGTTGGCCTTTTCGTTATCCTGATCATCGCCATGACGGTAACGCTGGTACTGTTTCTTAATACCGACGGTTTTTCCAGAACCGTTGCCCAGCGTTACCAGATACTGTTTGATACCTCGATCAAGGGGCTGAGTGTCGGGGCGCCGGTGACCTTGCGGGGCGTCCAGATCGGTGAAGTGATGGATATCAAAACCCAGATTTTCCATGACCAGGTGAAGGTGCTCAATGTGGTGACGGTGGATATGTATCCCGATGCCATCAGTGAGCAAGGGATGGCGCGTGAAGATAATATTCTTGGGCAGTTGGTGAGCCAGGGACTCAGTGCCCAGATTCGTCTGCAAAGTCTGCTGACGGGGCTGCTCTATATCGAAGTGGATTTTTCCGATAACGAGCCGGTGATGCAGCCGGTCAATACCGCATACCCCCAGATACCCACGGTACCTAACGACCTGGAAGAGTTTATTGAACGGTTCGAGAGCATCAACCTGGCCGAAATGGGCACCAAGCTGAACGAGGTGCTGCATAACGTGGCCAGGCTGACCGGTGACGACCGCCTGAGCGAATTGATTGACAACGTCGGCAATGCCTTTGTCAGTATGGAGAAGATGTCGGTAACCATGAGTGAGGATATGGCCGGCATCCGCAGGGAGTTTGCTTCCATGTCCAGTGATGCCGGTGAAGTCACGCAATTGCTGCGGGCCGAGTTGCCCGTTGCCAGTCGTCAGTTGACCGAAACCATGGCACAACTGCAAAAGACCATGGATTTGGCCGCACAGACTCTGGCACCGGATGCACCGTTAATGTACCAGTTGAATCAGAGTTCGAAGGACATTAGTCGTACATTTCGCGCCGTGGAAGACCTGGCCAACATGCTACAGCGTCAGCCTGATGCCATCATATTCGGTAGAACAGAGGGAGATTCACGGTGATACCGCCCCTGAAAGTCGTGTTAACAACGCTCTGCACCATTATCATGGTAAGCATACTGCCGGGCTGCTCGTCCGGGGGGACAGTGTATAAGGACTATGCCCTGGTTGCAGCGGCGCCGGTGGTGGCAGCCCGTGACGGTCTGCCGGCAACGTTGGGTGTATTCCCGGTCTCAGTGCCGGGTTGGCTGGACAGGGGAAACATTACCTTGAGCGATGGTGGTGTGGTGCTGCGGACCTATGAAAATGACCATTGGGGAGAACCCCTGCCCGAGCTGTTGACGCAGGCCATGGTAGAAAACCTGCGTCGTCAGGCTGGTAGCAAGACCTGGGTCAGTTCAGGTCCCTGGGTTGGCAATCAGCGGCCCGCGGTGGTGGTATTCGCCAACGTGCAATCCATTATAGCGTTGCAGCAGCAATTGCAGGTCAGCGTCGCCTGGACGTTGCAGGACAGCGAAAACCAGGTCACTGACCGGCAGGAAAAAGTGTACACACTGGCTGTCAATGGTTCCTCAATGCAAGAAAAGATTGTGACGTTGAGCCAAGTCTGGGGGCTGGTGGCAGAAGACGTGGTAAATACGCTGGTACAAAAGGCGTCAATGTGACGACAACACTGCCACCACCGGCTCTTGTTGCTACAAGATGGTACAGCCTGCCTGACCCTGCAGACGGTGTTTCATCAGGATTTGCTGACATCTCTTTTGGCCACGCTCAGTAGCAATTTTCAGAGCAGCAGAGCAGTCTTGCGCCCCCTGCTGGAGCAGGTATTCCAAGGATACAGTGTGACCCTCACGAGCAGCAGTGGCCAGCGCTGCCTCCGGGTTCGCCCCATGGTCGATCAGGAAGGCCATGCTTGCCAGATCATCATTGCTGGCTGCGATGCAAAGGGCCGCATCGGAACTGGTGTGATAGTAGGACAGTTCCTTGTGGCATTGCGATTTGTTGTCTGAATCTGGCAGACCGGCGACAAGGTAGAGAGCCGTATCGAAAGTATCTTTACGGGCCTTGGGCAGCAGTTCCCTCATACATTCGAATTGACCATTTCTTGCACTGCCCAGTAAAGCAGCTTCGAACGCCAGCTCACCAGCGTCGGTCAATGACCTCAGGCAGTCAACACAACCTTTTTCTGCGGCATACATCAGGGCTTCATCCAATGCGTCAGCCCCATGTGCAAGTAAAATCTTCAGGCAGTCGTCAAAGTTCACTGCGGCAGCGATCGTCAGGGCGTCATTGAGGTTGGTTGCTCCCTGATTGAGCAAAAACTCCAGGCATTGGGGGTGATGGTTTGCCACCGTATCGATCAACGCATCGTTCAGTCTGTTCGCGCCATGATTGACCAAACATTGCAAGCAGCCCAAATGACCCCTTCGAGCTGCCGAGCCCAGGACATCATCGGCATTGACGTCAGCGCCGCTGTTCACCAGAATTCGGACGCACTCAAGATGGCCGTTGGAAGCGCTGACGCGCAGTGCGCCATCGAGCCTGCTGGCCCCGTAATTAATCAGGGTCAACAGGCAGTGGGCGGCGCCACTGAGCGCAGCGGTAATGGCAGCTTCGTTGATATTATCGGCACCGTTTTCGAGCAGAAACTTCAGGCTTTCCTGGTCATCTGCATCAGCAGCGATGATCAATGCCTCAGTGGGTAGGGCACCATGTTCCTTCAGGAGATCAAACCATCGGGTGTTGCCCCGGCCGGCTGCGACTACGAGGGCAAAATCAGGTTGTGCGCCAAGATCGATCAGTAACGGCAAATAATGATATCGGTCTGCCAAAACCGCCCTGCAGAGTGTGTCAGTGGGCTTTGCACCGAGATCAATCAGACGTTTCCGGGTTATGTCGTCACCGTCGTCGATGGCAAGATACAAGGCTTCGTCGAGGCTTGCTCCATGCTCGACCAGTAACTTCATACAATCGATATGCCCTTCGTTCGCGGCCACGCAAAGCGCCGCTAAAGAGGCATCTGCACCTGCATTGAGCAGCATCTTCATAATGTTGAGCCTGCCTGTACAGGCAGAAGTGAGCACGGCAAGATTCGAGGTGGTGGCTATGCAGCCGAGCAATGTCTCTACCACATCGGCTTTACCCTCTTTGGCTGCACGCACCATGACAACTTCAGGGTCGGCCCCAAGTTCGATCAGATAAGAGATGTGCTCAAGTTCATTTGAGCAAGCTGCCCGGTAAAGGACTTGAGTGAGAAGAGCACCGTCGTGAGTGAGTATAAACGGCAGGCAGTCACGGTCACCTGACGTGAGTGCCTTGTAAATGACCTCCTCAAAACTGGTGTGGTTGGCAGCGAGCATCTTCAGACGCTCGCTGTCTTTCCCCCTCGCGGCCACGAGGGCCGCCATGCAGGGGTCTGCTCCGTGGTGGATCAGACAGGAAATCGTCCGGTAATTGTCATTTTGTGCTGCCACGTATAGAGCGAATTGAAGGTCAACGCCGCAATCGATCAGGCATTTTAACCGCCTGGCATTGAGTTCCCGGGCGGCCTTGACTGCGGCATAAGTGAGGTTTGCGCCATAATCGGTCAGGCACTTTACTGTGCTGGTATTCCCATCGGCAACGGCCATGTATACGGCGGAATCGAGATCAGCCCCGCTGTCGATCAGTAGTTCCAGGCATGGTGTATGACCATTATCTGCCGTGATTTTCAGCGCTTTGTCGAGTCGCTGTGCCCCCGCGTTGATTAATGCGCGCAAGCAGTCGATATGGCCTTTTTCCGCTGCGACCCACTCCAACCGGATATCTTCAGCAGTTTGTGGCAGGTAAAAATCCTGGCAGGCGATGGTGGGGTCGAGTTCTATCAGTTTCTGAAGTTTTTCAAGGTCGCCGTTTCGGCAGACGTGCAGGGCAAGATGTTCACAATACGGGGACTTCTCATTCAGCCGGGCGCCTTCGACCCGGATCAGGGGCAGAGGCTGTTGATTGCATACCGCACACCTCTGCTTGTCAAACTCAAACGCGGACAACCACCTTCTGGCGCAGTCAAGGTGGAAATGGTGCGGCAAGGGATGGCAAGAAGTTGCGACCACCTCCCGTTCGGCAAACTGACTGGTTAACTCTTTGGAACTATCCAGGCAAATGAGACACTGGCTAGTAGTATTGCAACTCTCGATGTGCATGGATCTGCCATTTAACTGCTTGCCCTGACCACCGTTGGACCTGAGACTTATTAGAATGTTCCATTGCGCAGGTTGATTTCCATATTATTGCTAAAGGATGGTACAACTTGTCTGAGCCTGTGGACTGTGTTTCATCAGGATTTGCCGGCACTGGTCATGACCACATTCAGTCGCAATTTTCAGGGCCGCAGCACACTCTTGCGCCCCTTGCTGGAGCAGGTATTCCAGGCATTTGCCGTGACCCTCACGAGCGGCGGTGGTCAGCGCGGCTTGTGGGTCCGCCCCCAGGTCGATCAGGAAGGCCATGCCTGCCAGGTCGTCATTGCAGGCTGCAACGCAAAGGGCTGCATCGGGACTGGCGCCGTAGCAGGACAATAGCTGCAGGCATCGCGATTTGTCGTCCGTCTCGTCGCTCAGGCTGGCGACAAAGTACAGGGCGTTATCAATAACTTCCTTATCGCTGTCAGGCAGCAGTATTACCATGCACTCGCTGTGCCCACCCATGGCACTGCTCAGTAAAGCATCATTGAAGGCCTCTGCCCCTGCGTTGGTCAAGATATTCAGGCAGTCGGCGTGACCTTTCATCGCGGCTTCGTTCAGAGCTGCATCCAGCGCGTCGGCCCCCCGTGCCAGTAAAATCTGCAGGCATTCTACGGAGCCGTGGCGAGCAGCGAAGGGCAGGGCGGTGTTTAGATCCATCTCTCCCTGATCAAGCAGGAATCTCAGGCATTGTGGGCGATTGTTTGCCGCCGCACAGCACAGGGCAGCCGCCAGTTTATCCGCCCCGTTGTCGACCAGGCATTGCAAACAGGCCAGTTGACCTTCCCGGGCTGCCCGACACAGCGCAGCATTGATATCTGCCCCGCTGTCCACCAGGAACCATATGCAACTGGGATGGTTATTGGCAGCACTAGCGTACAATGCATTATTGAGTTCACTGGCCCCGTTACTGATCAGAACCCGCAGACATTCAATGGCGCCGATGGCGGCAGCTTTCCGGGTGGCCTCGTTGATGTTATTGGCACCGTTGTCGATCAGTAATTGCAGCTGATTGTCCTCACCTTTGCCTGCTGCCAGACATAAAGTGTCATTGAGACTGGCTCCACACTCGATCAGATATGGCAGGCACCAGTCTTCCCCTCTTCTGGCCGCAATGTTGAGTGCTGAGTTGGGTGACGCACCACAATTGATCAATGCCTGTCTGCCCTCGTAGTGACCGTCTCGGGCCGCCATATACAGAGCGATGTCGGGAAAAGCATTATTAGCCTTAAGGAGGTCCACGCATTGCTGATGACCGAACCGGGCAGCAACGCGCAAGGCAGTGTGCAGTTCGCAGGCTCCTTTCTTGATCAGGACGTTCATCGTCTCAACGTGGCCAAGTTCGGCGGCCAGTATCAGGGCAGTTTCCCGGCAATCGGCGCCGTTTTCCAATAGCGCCTCCACCCCGGTGCTGTCATCTATGCAGGTTGCTCTTATCAGGGCGCTGTTGAGATCGGCACCGTTAGCTAGCAGAAACTTCAGACTTTTGCGGTGGTCTTTGGCAGCAGCGACGGTCAGTGCACCATCAAGTTGGGCACCATGTTTTTTCAGGATGTCCAACCATTGGGTATTGCCATGACTGATGGCAAATTCCAGCGCATTGTTGGGGTTGGCGCCATGCTCGATCAATAACTGTATGTGCGCATAATTGTCTGCCAAAACAGCTTTACAGAGCGTTTCAGAGGGATCTGCGCCGTGTTCAATCAGACGTCTTATGGCGCTGCGACCGCTTTGCTCGACGGCGATATAGAGGGCATCGTTCAGGCTTGCTCCGTGCCTGACCAGAAGCTCAATGCAGTCGCTGTCCCCCGCGATTGCGGCACTGTGCAGGGCGATTGCAGAGGCATTTACACCTGCATCAAGCAGCACTCTAATGTTCTCGTACCTGCCTGAACGGGCCGCTATTCCCAGGGCAGGATCCACATTTCTGGGGTTATGTTTGAGCATCAACCTTAACACGTTGGCATGATCCTGAAAGGCCGCTCTTCTCAAAACAATGCAAGGCTCGGCGCCAAGCTCGATCAGATATGTGATGTGTACAGAGTTGTCCAGGCGGGCTGCCCTGTAAAGAAGCTCGTTAAGACCAGCGCCGTGATGGTTGAGCAAAAACGGCAGGCAGGCACGATTGCCCGATGAGACTGCCCTGTACGCGACTGCATTAATATCAATATCAATTGGGCAATTTTTGAGTAGCACCTTCAGACACTCGCTGTTTTCCTCTTTGGCGGCTATGAGAGCCGCTGCGCAGATATCGGCTCCACACTCCTGCAGGCATAACATCGCCGGGAAGTTCTCTTTCTGGGCTGCCTCGTACATGGCGAGTTGGAGGTCAACTTCGCCCGCATAAACCAGGAACTTTACGCTGGAATGACGTCTCTCTCCGGCGGCCATGACTGTGGCTGCACAGAGGTCAGCGCCAAACCGGATCAGGCTCTCCATCGCCTGGTAACTTGCTTCTCTGGCGGCTAAGTAGAGGGCAACATCAAGATCAGCCCCGCTGTTAATCAGTAATTTCACGCACTCAGTGTGATCGTTGTCTGCGGCAATTTTCAGCGCTCTATCAAGGCGCTGCGCACCAGCATCAATTAACACCTGCAAGCATTTGACATGGCCCGCTGCCGCCGCTTCCCACTCAAGCCGCACATCCTGAGCGGTTTTTGCCTGACGGAATTCCTGACAGGCGATGGAGGGGTCGAGTTCTATAAGCTTCTGAAGTTTCTCCAGGTCTCCGCTTCGACAGATATGCAGCGCCAGATTGTCACAATACTTAGACCGTTCAATCAGCCGGGAGCCTGCGAGTCGGACCAGGGGCAGCGGCTCCTGGTTACACAGCGCACACCTGCGACTGTCGTATCTGAGCTCGGACAGCCACCTGCTTGCACACTCAAGGTGGTAGTGGTGCGGCACGGGCCGGCAAGAGCTCTGGACCACTTCTCGTTCGTCAAATCGACCGGTTGT